>CANQBK010000001.1 GCA_947589485.1 uncultured Clostridia bacterium
TCGCGCGGCGTTAGTTTATGTTCCCATAATTAAAAGTTTCGGTCAAGCCTTTTCAAAGGCTTGCGGTTTCCAAAGGCAGAGCCTTTGGCGGGTTTTTAAGGGCGGAGCCCTTAACTGCGCCGAGCCGGCGCAGGCGATTCGCGCTGTCGTTCGCTACGCTCACTCGTACTGAAAGCAACAAGTACATTCGCGCGGCGTTAGTTTATGTTCCCATAATTAAAAGTTTCGGTCAAGCCTTTTCAAAGGCTTGCGGTTTCCAAAGGCGGAGCCTTTGGTGGGTTTTAAGGGCAAAGCCCTTAACATAATTTATTTTGAAGGATATGTCAAAATTACAGAGTTTACTCTTTTATCTTCAACTTCTGAAACAGTTATTTTTAAATCCTTGTAACAGAAAATTTCGCCTTCCTTCGGAATATCGCCTATCTGTTCAATAACCCATCCGCCGACCGATTTACTGTCCGTATCAATATATTTTATATCTTTATCTATAAGCTCAAGCATATCTTTTATATTCATATCTCCGTTAAGCTCGTATTTGTTTTCGTCCAGCTTTTTAAATTTGTTCAGTACCTCTTCGTCCTCGTCCCAAATATCTCCTACAAGCTGTTCAAGAAGATCTTCCATTGTTACTATACCCAATGTTCCGCCGTAATCGTCTGTTACGACCGCAATGTGGAGCCGTTTATGCTTAAAGTCGGCAAGAATTGAAGATAGCTTTTTGGAGCGATAAATATAATAAGCCGGCTGAATGAGCTTGCTTATATCCGGATTTTTTTCTTCAAGCATAATTTCCAAATAATCCCTTGTATGGATAACTCCCACTATATTATCAATATTGTTTTTAAATACAGGAATACGGGAATAACGCTCTTCTAAAATAATTTTTTTAATTTTATCGGGATCGTCATCTATGTCTATTGCAACCATATCAACACGGGGAGTAAGAATCTCGTAAGCGGTTTTTTCGTCAAATTCAAGAGCCGACTGAACAAGCTCGCTTTCCTGTTCCTCAAGAACGCCCTCTTCCTCTATACTTTCAACAATATACTTCAATTCATCTTCCGTAACGGTTGGTTCTTTCTTATTACTTTTGTCGGCGATTTTTTTTACGAGCTTATTAATTTGAAGCAAGAGATATGTTATGGGTGTAAATATAAACATAAGCACAAGCAGAACAGTCGCCGAGCTCATACAAAAGGACTCACTGTTTTCCTTTGCGATATTTTTCGGCATAACCTCTCCGAAAATAAGAACAACAACAGTAAGAACCACCGTACTTACAAGCGTACCGGAGGCATCTCCAAGAAATGATACAAAAAGCAATGTACCGAGTGATGAGGCGGCTATGTTAACGATATTGTTGCCTACCAAAATAGTTGACAGAGCCTTGTCGTAATGTTCGGAAATATAGTACGCCTTTTTTGCTTTTTTATTACCGTTATCGGCATAATTTTTTAATCTTACTTTACTTACCGACGAATAAGCCGTTTCAGTCGATGAGAAAAACGCCGAACACATTACAAGTAAAATTATTACAGCTCCCATAAGCCATGAATTCAAAAATTACCACTCCATTGCTTTTAATTATTTATGTTTTTCAAGTGCCTTTGCCGCGCCGTTATTCTTAAAGAACCATTTATTATTGTTATACAGGAACATAATAACCGCCATAGCAACAATTACAATATATCCCACAATACTGTAAATATCCGGAATTTCGCCTAAAAACAAAAATCCGAGTAAGGTAGCAAAAATGATTTGTGAATAATCGTAAACAGAAACTTCCCGTGCCGGTGAATTATAATATGCAGCGGTAATTGAAAACTGACCGCCGGCCGCCGAAAGTCCCGCACCGATGAGCATAAGAATCTGTTGCCAATCCATAAAATGGAAGTTAAACAAAAGATAAGGAAGTACAGCGATACACGAGAACAAAGAAAAGAAAAATACAATAAAAGAGCCGTTTTCGCCTTTGTTTCCTAAAACGCGAACCATAGTATATGCCAGTCCCGCACAAAGTCCTCCCGTAAGTCCTACAACGGACGGAATCAGCTCAATGTTTTGAAACGACGGTTTAATTATGAACAATGTCCCTATAAACGCGATAAAGACTGCCGAACCCTGTAAAAACGTCAACCGTTCCTTTAAAATTATTAATGAAAATATTATTACAAAAAACGGAGACATTTTATTTAATATGGAAGCGTCGGCAAGAGGTATATGGTCTATTGCATAAAAATTACATAATATACCCAAGGTTCCGAATCCCGAACGAAGCAAAAGATATTTAAGATTGCCTTTTTTCCATTTAAAGCTGCTTTTATTTTTAATCAACACGCCTGCCGCAAAAAAAACCGCAACAAAATTTCTGAAGAAGCATTTTTGTATAGACGGTATATCACCGGAAAGCTTGACAAACAAATTCATAAACGCAAAGCAAAACGCTGACAATATAATATAAAAAACGGCTTTATACTTTTTATTCATTTCATTACCATACTCCGAAAACATTCTTATTATAATTGATATAATAACACATAAAATTAAAAAGAAAAGCCGAACCGTCCAACATTTATAAACATCGAACAATCCGGCTTTGATTAATAATGGTGACCCATCGGAGATTCGAACTCCGGACACCTTGATTAAAAGTCAAGTGCTCTGCCAACTGAGCTAATGAGTCATAATAAAGAGAAATGGCTGGGATGGCTGGATTTGAACCAGCGATGACGGAGTCAAAGTCCGTTGCCTTAACCGCTAGGCGACACCCCATCATAAAACCTTTCACACAACCGAAATACCGTACTATGTGAAAAAGTGGGGTGGGTAATCGGATTCGAACCGACGATCTCCAGTGCCACAAACTGGCGCTTTAACCAACTAAGCTATACCCACCGTAAAAAGTATGCTAAAAGGAATTTTAACCTAAGATCTTCCGTTATTGCTTAGTAACCAAAACATCTAACATAAATTTACAGCTTAAACTCAAGCCTTAGTTTGCAACATCCTTTTGACGTCACTCAAAATAACAATATACATCATATATCATCCGTATCGTTACCCTTTCTCGGTGACGAATGTTATTATATCAAACCCTAATTTAAAAGTCAAGTCTTTTTTTAAAAAAAATATATTTTTTTATCATATTTTTAACCTGACGGGTAAAAACCCCCGCCTCTAAGCTAAGCACGGGCGGAGGCAATATGCCGCGGCTTTATAAATCCAAAGATTTAATAAGGATAAAAGAACATTTAAGTATTTTTATCAACGTTATGAAATGTTTTCAGGTTGCCTGTTTTTTCACTGCGTTTTGCAAGCTCATTCATAACATCATCAACGCTTATGCCCTGATTTACCATCATAACAAACAAATGGTAAATAAGGTCGGAGATTTCCAGTACGGTTTCTTTGTTGTCGCCGTTTTTTGCGGCAATAATAGTTTCCGAACACTCCTCCCCTACCTTTTTAAGAATTTTATCAAGACCCTTTTCAAAAAGGTAACAAGTGTATGAACCCTCCTGTTTTTTGTTTTTCCTGCTAAGGACAGTATCGTAAAGAGCGTAAAGCTCGTTTTTATTATCAGCCATTTTGATATTCCTCCCATATATTATTAAAGAAGCACGAATGACTTCCCGTATGACAAGCGGGACCTGTCTGTTCAACAATGACAAGAAGAGTATCCTTATCGCAATCCCCTTTTATATCTGTTACTTTCTGAAAATGTCCGCTGGTTGCGCCTTTGTTCCAAAGCTCCTGTCGGGAACGGCTGTAAAACCATGTATAACCGGTTTCAAAAGTCTTTCGCATTGATTCGCGGTTCATATACGCAAGCATAAGAACCTCGCCAGTATCCTTTTCCTGAACTATTGCAGGAATAAGATCGGACTTTTGAAAATACTCTTCAATAAAATCAAATTTCCCGTTCATACTCCCGCTCCTTTTAAATTATGTTTTGCGGCATAAGCCACCTCAATAGCTTTGACAAGGTCCAGCGCGCCCGTATATATTGCCTTACCGCTTATCGCTCCGTAAATGTCAAGTGCCGTAAGGTTAATTATGTCTTTCAGGTTTGCTACTCCTCCGGAAGCGATAATATTGCATTTAACGGAGGATTTAAGCTCATCAAGCATTGTCAGGTTCGGTCCCGACAACATTCCGTCTTTGGATATATCGGTGAAAATAATATATTGCACACCTATATCCTCCATTTGCTTTGCAAGCTCAATGTAATTTATTTCCGATGTATCAGTCCAGCCGTCCGCCGAAACCATTCCGTTCCTTGCGTCTATGCTTACAGCTATTTGATAAGAATATTTATTTACAGCCGCCTTGACAAAATCGGGATCCTTTATTGCGGACGAACCCAAGATAACACGGTCAATGCCGTTATTTATATAATAATCAACGGAATCCATTGAGCGTATGCCTCCGCCGACCTCTATCTTAATCTTTTTACAGCTCTTCCTTACATTTAAAATAAGTTCAGAATTTACCCTTTTGCCCAGCTTTGCACCGTCAAGATCAACTATGTGCATAAAGCCGGCACCTGCCTCTTCAAATTTTTTTGCTGTTTCTACTGCGCTTTCCGCTACTTTATGGGCAGTGGAATAATCACCCCTGTACAAACGTACACATGTGCCGTCCTTAATATCAATTGCAGGCAAAACCAACATATATATCAACCTTTCTTAAAAGACAAAATTCCGTTTAGTTAAAGCACACCCTTGGTAGATAAAGGCTTATCGCTTTGTAAAGGCTTGACCGCCGTTTTTAACGCATGGGCGAACGCCTTATAAAGTGCTTCGGTTATGTGATGGGAATTTTTTCCGTAACAGCATTTGAGATGCAGTGTTATACCCGAATTGCAGGCAAAAGCACGCATAAATTCCTCGGTCATACAACTGTCATAACCGCCGATTTTTTCTTCCGGAAAATCAGCTTCAAATACCAAAAACGGTCTTCCGCTTATATCAAGAGAACAAAAACCGAGAGCCTCGTCCATAGGTACATAAAAAGAACCGAACCGCGCAATACCGCTTTTGTTTTTCAAAGCGGCGTCAAACGCTTTCCCCAAGACTATGCCGGTATCTTCGACTGTGTGATGACAGTCAACATACAAATCCCCTTCGGCTTTAACTTTCAAGCCGAATCCCCCGTGTACCGAAAAAGCGGTAAGCATGTGGTCAAAAAATCCTATGCCCGTATCAATATCGGTTTTTCCGCCGTCAAGATCAAGCTCCGCGTGGATTTTTGTTTCCTTTGTTTGTCTGTCGATTACAGCAGTACGCATATCTGTCACCTCTTTAATCAATCGCGAATATAGTATAACTTATTTTTTTCGGTTTGTAAACACCATTAAATGGAAATTTATGTCGTTCAAGATTTTTTTACATTCAATTCAAAAAATCAATTATTTAACGAAAGGTACTTCTCTATAATATATCTTTCCGTACATTTAAGCATAGCACTGTTTTCGCTTTCGGTTCCTGCCGTTATGCGCAGTGCGGAAAAATCCGAAAAGAACCGAACCGCTATACCGTTATTCGAGAGATACTCAAAAAGTTCTTTTGCAAAATCCGTCTTTATTAATACGAAATTTGCACACGGCTCGATAATATCAACAGGCAGTTTATAATTTTCCTGAATTTTAAGAAGTTCCTTATAAAGAGATTTTGTATTTTTTACAATCTCTTCACGCCTTGCCTTTAAAATATCCTTGTGCGAATAAATACAGGCTCCTATCTCCTGTGTAAGAGTATTTACGTTATACGGAGATTTTACCGCCTTAAGAGCTTTGGTAACGGTCTTGTTTGACACGGCAAAACCAAGACGGATCGCAGCGGAACCGATTGCCTTTGACGCAGTTTTAAGCACAATCAAATTTTCGTAAGAAGCCGCCTCTTTTAAAAGCGGCTGATCCCAAAAATCCATATAAGCCTCGTCAATAACAACAAGAGCATTTACGCTCTTTACCAACCGCCGTGCATCGTCGGCTTTTATTCCGAGTCCCGTCGGATTGCAGGGATTTGAAAATATTATCATATCCGCATTTTCATCGTTTGAAATTTTAATAAGCATATCCGTATCCGTCATCATCATACCCGATTTTTTAACGGAAATAATCTCATTTTCGGCAAGCACGGAATAAAAACGGTACATAGAAAAATCAGGTTCGACAATAATAACCTTGCTGCCCCGCATAAGCATTGCCGACGAAATTATATAAAGAAGCTCGTCGGACCCGTTTGCCGCTGTTATCGTATCGGGGTCAAGACCGTAAAAGTCCGCGAACGATTTTACCGTTTTTTCCGCCGTGGAATCCGGATAACGGTTGAAGTCAATTTTATCTATTATGTTTTTTATTTCCGATTTTATTTCATCGGGTAAATCATAAGACGATTCGTTTGCGTCAAGACGTATTTTGTACGTTCCGCTTATCGGCTTATAAGGTTCAAGACTGCTAACCTTTTCGCAAAGTGTATATGACATTTTTTACTGCTCCTCTCGGTCACACGCCTTACGGTTCTTAAAACGGACAGATATTGAATTTGCGTGTGCGGTAAGCCCCTCGGTTTCCGCAAATCGTTCAATATCCTCTTTATCAGAATCGAGCGCGCTTTCCGTATAATATATAAAGCTGGATTTTTTTATAAAACTGTCAACTGAAAGAGGCGAGAAAAATCTTGCCGTACCGCTTGTGGGAAGAACGTGGTTGGGTCCCGCAAAATAATCTCCGAGAGGTTCCGGAGAGTAATTTCCGAGAAATACCGAACCCGCATTGTCAAGCTTGCCGATATACTCCATAGGATTCATACAGCAAACCTCAAGATGTTCGGGAGCAAGCCCGTTTGCCATTTCGACAGCTTTTTCCATATCGCCGCATACAATAATAACTCCATAGTTTGAAAGCGATTCTTCAATAATATCCTTACGGGAAAGACTTTGCATTTGACGCTCGATCTCAACTACTGTTTCCTCTGCAATTTTTTTCGATGTTGTTACAAGAATTGCGGACGCAAGACGATCGTGCTCCGCCTGTGACATAAGGTCCGCAGCGATAAATTCGGGGTTTGCGGTTTCGTCGGCAAGTATAAGAATTTCGCTCGGACCCGCAATCATATCTATATCAACTTTTCCGTAAAGAAGTCTTTTCGCCGTAGCGACAAATATGTTTCCCGGACCGACTATTTTATCCACTTTCGGAACGGTTTCCGTTCCGTAAGCAAGAGCCGCCACCGCCTGTGCGCCGCCCATAAGGAACACCCTGTCAACACCCGCAATTGCCGCAGCCGCCATTATATCGGGGTTCGGCTTACCGTTTTTAAGAGGCGGAGTTACCATTATAAGTTCTTTTACGCCTGCGATTTTTGCCGGAACAGCATTCATAAGGACCGACGACGGATAAGCCGCCGTACCGCCCGGAACATAAAGTCCGACACGCTCAAGTCCTCTTACACGCTGACCCAAAATAACGCCGTTTTCCTTTGTAGTCAGCCAGCTTTGCTGTTTTTGGCGTGAGTGAAAGTCACGGATATTATCCGCAGACCTTTTCAGGGTTTCGATAAATTCGGGCTTGCATAAAGAAACAGCGGCGTTCAGCTCGTCCTTTGGAACCTCGAAAAATTCCGGCGCTTTTCCGTCAAATTTTATTGTATATTCTCTTACAGCGGCGTCTCCCCTCGTCCTGACATTTTCAATAATATCGGAAACAGTCGCCGTTACGTTTTTATCTGTATTATTACTTCTTTCACGGAGCTTTGAAAGGTATTCCTTTTCCGTTTTTCCGTCAGCATAAATTATTTTCATCATTTCATTTTCGCCCTTTCTTTTTCCATTTTATCGGCAATAATTTCAATCTCCGACTTTCTGAGCTTCAGACTTGCGGTATTTGATATAAGTCTTGCGGAAATCGGCGCAATGTTGTCCTCTATTATTACAAGTCCGTTTTCTTTAAGCGTAGAACCCGTTTCCACAATATCCACAATAGCGTCGGAAAGACCCAAAAGGGGAGCCAACTCGACCGAGCCTTCAATTTTTATTATGCGTATATCCATTCCCTTACCCTCAAAAAAATTACGGGTAACATTGGGGTATTTTGTTGCTATCGTTATTGCGTTATATCCCGAAAAAAAGTTTGTTCCCGCTTTTCCGGCAAGAGCGAAACGGCATTTTCCGAAACCCAAGTCGAGAATCTCGTAAAAGCTCCTCCCGTTTTCCATAATAGTGTCCTTTCCCACAACGCCCAAATCACATACGCCGTTTTCAACGTATGTGATTACGTCCGCCGCTTTGGCAAGAACGACATCTATTTCCCCGTTGTTTACGGGAAGAATAAGTTTTCTTCCCTTTTCCCTTATTGCCGTACAATCATAGCCGGCACTTTCAAGAAGTGCGACCGTATCTTTTTCAAGCCTGCCTTTTGTAAGCGCTATTCTTAATGGTTTCATAAATTCAAACTCCCGTATCAATTGTTTTTATTTCTTTACCTACTACCGCCATTTTCTTAATACCTTTTTTCCTTGCGTAAGCTAATGCTTCCTCCTCGGTTTCAAATACACTGTTTTCGCTCAAAATATTTGCTTCACATAGCGTCAGTGTGTATTTTATTGCCTCTATCTCATATCCCTTTTCACCGTGGACGAAAACGTCGGCGGTCTTCATTTGAGGAATATTTCCGCGTTTAAGCATTACATCTGCAAGAGCGTCAACGTTTATACCGAAACCTATCGCAGGAGAGGGGTCGTCAAAGCTGTCCAACAGTTTATCATATCTTCCGCCGATAAGAACAGGCTCGCCCGAACCCTCAACATATCCGCTGAATACAATATCGCTGTAATAATCGTTCCTTTGTACAAGACCGAGGTCGATTATGATTTTTTCGCCCAGACCGAGTTTTGAAAGGTCGTTATAAATTTCTCTTACATAATTTAATGTTTCAAGGGCGGAGGCATCGTCACACAACTTATAAGCCTCATCTAACACTTCTACCCCACCGAAAAGTCCGGGGAGCTTCCGTATCACGTTGACCGATTGGGTCTGTTCAAGAGAATCGAGTGCCGAATTTAGTGCGGAATAATTTTTAGATTCTATAAAAAGACGTATATCCTCCCGTTCGTTGTCACTTACGGGGAGTTTTTGTGCAAGAGCCTTGAAAAATCCCGCGTGTCCAAGCTCAATGCGAAAATCCGGAACGCATTTTGAAAGCGCTTCTACTGCGGTGGTTATCACCTCAAGGTCGGCACGCTTTCCGCTTGCTCCTATAAGTTCGATTCCGGTCTGCATTACTTCGTTACTGCGGCCGGTAAGACCGGGGTTGTATCTGTAAACACGCTGATTGTAATAAAGCCTTATGGGACGTGACGTGTTTTTCAGCCGAGTAGACGCAATCCTCGCTATCGGAAGAGTAGAATCGGGACGCATAACCATAAGCCGTCCCTTTGAATCGCTCATTTTAAACATATATTCCATAGGTATCCCTGATATTGATTCGGAAAATAAATCATAAAATTCGATACCGGGCGTCAGCACCTCGTGGAATCCTCGGTGCGAAAATACATTTCCAAGCAAGGACGATACCGTTCTGTCCGCAAGACATTCCTCAAAAAGGAGGTCTTTTGTTCCTATGGGTGTAATTTTAGAATATTTTTTCATTGTTCCTACCTCAAACTGCAAATTTTACTTCATTGCGGTAAAGTAATAATGTAATAATATGATAACATATTATCACGGTCGTGTCAAGAAAATATTGTAATAAACTGTTTCTTTTCCATATAAATAACCGTTTTATTATTATGCAAAATATTTTAAGAGTCTTTTTTCGGACCCGTTTTTGGTACAAGCGGTTTATCTTTGAGCAATTTCGGCATTTTGACTTAAATTTTTTTAAATTTCTTTAATACTATTGAAATTTTTCCTTGTTTTTGTTATTATATTGTGGTAATATGATATTGTGGCATTAGAACATTCCTATGACAATATTTCAGCATACATTTCCGTTACCGCGCAAAAAATATATTTGACTTGGTTGTATAATTAAATATTTTCTTTGAATTTGTATTTATTTTAAATAAATTGCAAAAATCAATATTATTGGAGGTAATTTTTATGTTTTGGGAAAGATTTTACAATCTCTGCCTCAGATGCGGAAAAAAACCTAACCCGGTCGGAAAGGAGGTTGGTCTTTCATCCGGTATTATCAGCAAATGGAAAAACGGCGGTATCCCGAACGGGGAAACTTTAATGAAGCTCGCCAAATATTTTGATGTGTCTACCGATTATCTTCTCGGTCTAAGCCCGTATATTCAAATTGACGGCGAACTTGTAAAAATGGAATACAGCGACGAACTTCTAAAGAGAAAAATAACCGAAAACCTTTCGGAACTTGACAACAAAGAACTTATGCGTCTTTGGGAATTATCAGAGGACATTATCAACGGCAAAAAATGCAAAGATTAAAACCGAACAGGTCAAAATTGACAGATAAAACAGCAAACCGCCGGATAAACATTTAACCGCTCAAAATTATACTGCTTTAAATTTTCGGAAAAATATGGCTGCTGCAATCCCATGGGCTTTAGACAATGGGCAGTTCACACATTGAGATGAGTATGAATAAGTTTTAGTTTGTTTTTATGAAAATACCGATTAATAATTTATACCTTAACATATTATTATCGGTCATCATTTGTTTGTCCTATATTTTGTTATCCGGTTAAATTTTGCTTTTGACGGGAAATGCCATATCAGTTAAGGCATTTCCCGTATTTTTGTTTGCCGTTGCGTACCGCAAAAATCGGGAAACAATAATATTCGGATCACTTATTGTTAACTAACGTCCTTTGTCATAACGCTTTTTAAGTGATGTTAACGCCTTTTTTTCTATTCTTGATACATAAGATCTGGAAATTTTCAGCAGCTTGGCGACCTCTCTTTGAGTTAACGGTTCGTTTCCGTCAAGTCCGTAACGCAATTTGATTATAAGACGTTCTCTGGGAGTTAATATTTCATTTATATACTTAGGCAAATTTTCGGCTTTTATTTTCATATCAAGATCATCGACAATACTGTCGTCCGATGACATAACGTCCATAAGCGTAAGGGCGTTTCCGTCGGAATCGGAATCTATTTCTTCGTTCATAGAAATATCAAGAGATGTTTTTTTCGTTCCTCTGAAATACATAAGAATCTCATTCTCTATACATCGTGACGCATAGCTTGAAAGACGTATGTTTTTTTCGCTGTTGAATGTATTTATTGCTTTTATAAGCCCTATTGTCCCGATGGAAACCAAATCGTCGGGGTCGGCTCCGGTTCCGTAATACTTTTTTACAATATGTGCAACAAGCCGTAGATTGTGTTCCACCAGCTTATTCCTCGCTTCAACATTTCCTTCCGACGCTTTCAAGAGGCAGGTTTTCTCTTCATCATCTGACAGAGGCTTTGGAAAAGAACCCGCTCCCGTAACATGGAGGATAAACAGAAACGAAATTTTGCTTATAAGATCCGCTATGAAATTAAACACCTGTACCACCTCATATAATTTTTATGCTATATTCGGCAAAATATATTATACGGTTTATGATTTTATAAATTTTCGCTAAAATTAAAAAATCATTTTACATTTATCATTTTTTGGGGGAATGAATTAAAATGAAAAGAACATTGGAAAAGTATCAGGAAATCGAAAGAAGTATAACTAAAAAATACCGAAAGGAAATATGGAACAGATTTATTAAGGCTGTCAGAGATTACGATCTTATTCAAAGCGGCGATAAAATTGCCGTATGTATTTCCGGCGGCAAAGACTCAATGCTTATGGCAAAATTGATGCAAATGCTAAGCAGTCACAGTGAGATTCCCTTTGAAACGGTATTTCTTGTAATGGACCCCGGATACAGCGTTATCAACCGTCAGAAAATTGAAAGCAACGCAAATCTGCTTAATATTCCCATAACAGTCTTTGAAACAAATATATTTGACGCCGCCAACAACACGGACAAATATCCCTGTTATCTATGTGCAAAAATGCGGCGGGGATATTTGTACAGTCAGGCAAAAAAACTCGGATGCAATAAAATAGCTTTGGGTCACCATTTTACCGACGTAATAGTAACAACGGTTATGGCTATGTTTTACGGCGCACAGCTCCAGGCTATGATACCGAAACTGCACAGTACAAATTTTGAGGGTATGGAGCTTATAAGACCTTTGTATTGCGTACACGAGGAGGATATAATTGCGTGGTCAAGGTATAACGGTCTTGAATTTTTGCAGTGTGCCTGCCGTTTTACGGAAAATTGCCGAGACGTCAACAATGAAACAACAAGCAAAAGGCAGGAAATAAAAGACTTGATATATGAACTCAAAAAAACAAACCCAAATATAGAAAAAAGTATTTTCAACAGCATACATCTTGTTCACCTTGATACTTTTCCGGGCTATAAAACCAAGGGCGAACGGTATAATTTTTTGGATAACTATTGATCCGAATATTTATTTACGGCAAAAAATAAGTTAAGGCTTCTCTCCGCATTTTAAAGTAATTTTCATCTTTTATTGACTTTTTATCGGTATCTGTGATAATGTGTATATATAAACGATAACTATTTTTTTCAGGAGGATTATGTTATGAAGATTTCAAAATTAATAGCATTGCTTTCGGTATCAGTTATAGCCGCGGTATCTTTGCCGGGCTGCCAGCCAAATCAAAAAACCATTTCCTGCAAGGATATATTCAGTCCGGAGCTTGAAGGTCTTGACGGTTCCGGACGGATACTGAACTACACACGTATAAATTCAAAAAACGAGGAAAAAATCGAAAAAATACTTATCGGCAACGTAGATACCTCAAAGCTGAACAGTTCGCAGTCCAATGAATATTACGACGCAAAACGTAAGGCAGACAAATTTGCAAATTCATTCAGCTTTACTATTGACGACTATTCGGAAAAAGAGGGTAATTATCAAAACGGCGACGAAATTAACGTAACCGTAAACTACAATGAGGAATACGCAGAATTGATGAATATAAATGTCAAAGATACGAACTTTGTATATAAGGTAAGCAATCTTACCGAAGGTACAAAAATCAACCCGTTTGAAAAGTTAAAGGTTACATACGAGGGCGCATCTCCAAACGGTTCCGTTACGATTGACGACAGCGAGTGTCCCGAATTTGTCAAAAATCATATATCCTTTTCCAGCTCAAAAAGTCGAAACCTTAAAAACGGCGAATCAATAAAAATATCCGCCAGTTACAGTTTATCAAGGGCAAACAGCGAAGAGGTCATCATTACCGAGAAAGAAAAGGATTATACCGTGAGCGGTCTTTCCGAATATCCAACATCAATTGAAGGCGTTGATATGTCGGAGATAGAAAGTCAGATGGAGCAAATGTTAAAGGAAGCTATTGAATTGAACTATCCAAAGGGAAGCTCAACGTATACAGATGACAGCGCACAAATAACCATTTCTTCAACAAGCTATAAAAACGTAAAAAAATACTTCTTCAACAAAAAACTTGTTGACGAATACGCCACCCCGTCAAACAGCTATGTTTGCATATATGAAGTTACGATTACCGGTCCCGCTACTTATGGCAATTCAAAACTGAAAAAGGGTCAGACAGGTACGTTAAAAAAATATTATATAGCACAAACCGATGATATAACTTTAGACAATGACAAAAATGTACTGTTAACCGAAAATTATAGCGAACCCATAAGCGGATCTTTCTCATACAAGAAAAGTCTTGATGAGCTGATTGAAAACTATAAATCCTATAACGACGACTATACCATGACAGAGATAAATTAAACATTTAAAATATCGGCTGTATAGTTTGAATACGTCATCTCTTTATTAAATAACTTGAATTTTATATGTTTGAGTGATATACTGAAATCAAATAAAATAAAATCTTCAGGGCAGGGTGAAATTCCTGACCGGCGGTAAAGCCCGCGAGTCTTTTACAGACCGATTCGGTTAGATTCCGAAGCCGACGGTACAGTCCGGATGTCAGAAGATGTTGCTTATAAAAAACTGCCCTATTATTTTGGGGCGGTTTTTTTGTGCTGATTTTCAGAATACACGTCTGGGATAACTCCCACGTCTTTAAGAAAAACACAGGCAACGGAGTATGTCACGATACACCGCATCACGGGTATTATAGGATACATTGTTAAAAATATTGGAGTAATTTTATGAACGATGAAAATTATATGAGAATTGCGTTGGAGCTTGCCAAAAAAGGAATGGGATATGTTAATCCGAACCCTATGGTCGGAGCCGTAATAGTAAAAAACGGACGTATTATAGGAAAAGGTTACCACCAAAAATACGGTGAACTTCACGCGGAACGAATGGCTTTTGCCGACTGTACGGAAAACTGCGACGGAGCTACAATTTATGTTACGCTGGAGCCGTGCTGCCACTACGGCAAAACTCCGCCGTGTACCGACGCCATAATTGAACATAAAATCAGCCGTGTTGTAATCGGTTCGTCCGACCCGAACCCGCTTGTTTCGGGTAAAGGCGTTAAAATACTGCGCGACAACGGCATAGAGGTGGTCGAGGGCGTTTTAAAGAATGAATGTGATGATATTAATGAAATATTTATACATTATATAACAACAAAACGTCCGTTTGTTACAATGAAATACGCTATGACCGCTGACGGAAAAATCGCCTCTTATACGGGGGATTCAAAATGGATAACCTGCGAAAAAACACGCGAATATTCTCATATTGACAGACTTAAACATTCGGCAATAATGATAGGTTACGGTACGGCCGCCGCCGATAATCCACGACTGACATACAGAGGCGAAGGCGGCAGGAACCCGATAAGAATTGTATGCGATTCTAACCTTAAAATTTCCGTTGACAGCAATATTGTACAAAGTGCAGATAAAATCCCTACGATTTTGGTTGCCTGCCATAGTAATCCGGAAAAAGAGGAAATTCTGAAAAAACACGGATGCAGAATAATTATGACGGAACCCGATAACGGTCGAGTTAACCTTTATGAGCTTATGAGCATAATCGGCAGAGAAAATATAGACAGTGTTCTTCTTGAAGGCGGCGGCGAGCTTAATTGGGCAGCTCTTAAAAGCGGTATCGTGTCAAAGGTCAAAATTTATATGGCACCGAAAATTTTCGGCGGAGCCGGAGCGAAAACTCCCGTTTCGGGTACCGGCATTTCATCTCCCGACAACGCGTTTTTGCTTAAAGATACAAAAATAAGCCGAATATATGACGATATTCTTATAGAAGGCAGGGTTGTAAATGTTCACGGGAATAATTGAGGAAACAGGTATCGTAAAAGAGGTTTACCACGGTTCTGTTTCGTCTTTCATTTCAATATTCGCTAAAAAGATTTTAACAGATATAAATATCGGCGACAGTATTGCGGTCAACGGAGTATGCCTTACCGTAACATATTTTGACGCCGACAGTTTTAAGGCTGACGTTATGAACGAAACCCTTGAACGCTCATCTCTCGGAACGCTTAAAAACGGAAGCCGTGTAAATCTTGAACGCGCAATGAAAGCAGGAGGGCGTTTTGGCGGTCATATTGTTTCCGGACATATTGACGGAACCGGAACAATTTCCGATATAAAAAAAGACGGGATCGCAATATGGTACACTATTTCTACAAATAAGGATATAATAAAATATACGGTCGAAAAAGGTTCTGTTGCCATTGACGGTATAAGTCTTACTGTCGCAAGAGTAACCGATTTGAACTTCAGTGTTTCGGTAATACCTCATACGGCAGCTCAAACTGTTTTATCCGACAAAAAAGTGGGCGATACCGTTAATTTGGAAAACGACATTATAGGAAAATATGTTGAAAAGCTGATTAAACCGAATGAAAGCGAAATACAGAAAAAAAGTATTTCAATGGAATTTTTGAATAAATACGGGTTCGGCAAATAAGGGGGAGCAATTTAAAATGTTTAAATATAACACTGTCGAGGAAGCCCTTGAAGCATTAAGAAACGGCGAAATTATTCTTGTTACCGACGACGAGAACCGTGAAAACGAAGGCGATATGATATGCGCTGCAGAATTTGCAACGACTGAAAACGTAAATTTTATGGCGAAAAACGCCAAGGGACTTATATGTATGCCTATGGCTCGGGAAATATGCGAAAAACTGAGGCTCCCGCAAATGGTTGAAACAAATACGGACAACCACTGCACCGCCTTTACGGTTTCAATAGACCATATTGATACAACGACCGGAATTTCCGCTGCCGAGCGAGGATTGACCGCAAGGAAAGCTGTAAGCGACTGTTCAAAGCCCGAGGATTTCAGACGCCCCGGACATATGTTCCCGTTAATGTCAAAAAAGAACGGCGTACTTGAACGCAGCGGTCACACGGAAGCAACGGTAGACCTTATGCGGCTCGCCGGACTTAAAGAGTGCGGATTATGTTGTGAAATTATGCGTGACGACGGCACAATGATGCGGACAGCCGAACTTCAGGAAAAGGCTGTCGAATGGGGTTTGAAATTTATTACCATAAAGTCGCTGCAGGATTACCGCAAGTGCCACGACAAACTTATCGAGAGGGTAGCCTCTCCCCTGCTCCCGACAAAGTACGGACTGTTCCGCGCATACGGTTACATTAATAAGCTGAACGGAGAACACCACATTGCACTTGTAAAGGGAGAGATTGGAAACGGAGAAAATATACTTTGCCGCGTCCATTCGGAATGTCTTACGGGAGATACATTCGGTTCACTTAAATGCGATTGCGGACAACAGCTTGCCTCCGCAATGTCACAGATAGAAAAGGAAGGCAGAGGCGTTCTTTTGTATATGCGTCAGGAGGGACGCGGAATTGGATTAATAAATAAACTGCGTGCATACGAACTTCAGGAACAGGGTATGGATACTCTTGAAGCTAATCTTGCGCTCGGTTTTCCCGCAGATATGAGGGAATATTATATAGGCGCACAAATTCTTAGGGATTTAGGCTGTAAAACCCTGCGCCTGCTTACAAATAATCCCGATAAGGTTTACGGCTTGGGCGGTTTCGGTATGGAAATTAAAGAGCGCGTACCGATTCAGATGGACGCGACCGCATACGACCTGTTTTACCTTAAAACCAAAAAGGATAAAATGGGACATATACTTGATTATTAAATCTATTTTAAAAATATTTATAAACATAACGAAAAGGAGTAATTTATTATGAAAATCTATGAGGGAAGCCTTGTGCCAAAGGAAGTAAGAATAGGTATTACAGTATCAAGATTTAATGAATTTATTACGGGCAAGCTCCTTGAGGGTGCTATCGACGGCTTAAAAAGACATAACGTAAACGAGGATTCGATAGACGTTGCATGGGTGCCGGGAGCGTTTGAAATTCCGCTTATTGCGTCAAAAATGGCGAAAAGCGGAAAGTATGACGCCGTAATATGTTTGGGCGCCGTTATAAGGGGAAGTACATCACACTATGATTATGTTTGCAGTGAGGTTTCAAAGGGTATTGCAAATGTTTCGCTGAACAGCGATATTCCCGTTATGTTTGGAATACTGACGACCGAAAACATAGAACAGGCAATAGAACGTGCAGGAACAAAAGCGGGAAACAAAGGTTATGATTGCGCTCTTGGTGCAATTGAAATGATTAATTTGATACGGGAAATTGAAAATTGATGTTATAATTTAAAATTTTATGTTCCGTATCAATATCGGCAAGCCATAACGATGACTTGCCGATATTTTGTACAAATGGTGAAATAAAACACCTGTTTTAATGTTATAAGGGGGAATATCGTGAACGAATATAATGAACGAAATATCTCTCCGTTTCGCAGAAAAATTTTTAAAATGGTGTCCGTTGGCGTTATTGATGACTTGGTAAATAAAATGTACGATATTATAAGCACAACGGCACTTATTGTTAATCTTATTGCAGCTTTCCTAAACACATACGAATATATAAGGACAAACTTCGGAGATATTCTTGCGGATATTGAAACGGTAACAGTAGCTTTTTTTGCAATAGATTATTTTTTGAGAATATATACCGCAAAATGCCTTTATCCGAATGTTTCGGAGGTAAAAGCAATTCTAAAGTATATGTTCTCGTTTTCGGGAATAGTAGATATTCTTTCCTTTCTTCCCTATTATATTCCGATATTTTTTCCTGCGGGAGCGGCGGTATTCCGAATGTTCAGAGTTGTAAGAATTTTACGCTTATTCAGAATAAATGCCTATTACGATTCTCTCAATGTCATTGCAGAGGTCATTTCAAGAAAAAGGCAGCAGCTTTTAAGCTCGGTTTTTATAATAGTTGTACTTATGTTGGCGTCAAGCCTTTGTATGTACAGTATTGAAAATCAGGCGCAGCCTCATGTATTCCAAAATGCTTTTTCAGGTATATGGTGGGCGGCGTCCACTCTTCTTACGGTCGGCTACGGGGATATTTACCCTATAACGCCATTGGGAAAAACCATAGGAATATTGATAACATTTCTTGGTGTGGGAATGGTTGCGATACCCACGGGTATTATTTCCGCAGGATTTGTTGAGCAATATTCACGACTGCAAAAAATAGGCAGTAAAAACGAAGAGGACGTTCACTTTATCAAAATAAAACTAAAAAAATCAGATAAGTGGGTCGGTATGAGTATTAAGGATTTGGGACTTCCGAACGAAATTATTATCGCTGTTATTCAAAGAGATAATGGAACGATTATCCCAACAGGAAATGTAAGGCTTTTGGAAGGAGATAAATTAATACTTTGTGCCGAATCCTTAAAAAATGAAAAGCCTATTTATCTTAAAGAATTTATTCTTAAAGGACATCACCCTTGGATAGGAATTAAAATCAAGGAGCTTGACATATCACGCCAAACATTTATCGTTATGGTTAAAAGAAAAGGAAAAACATTGATTCCGAAAGGCGATTTAACGCTGATAGGAAACGACACCGTAATATTGTATTCAAAGGTACAAGAGCAAATTTTTGAAGATGAAGAAACAAATGATTAATATACAAAAAACACGCAGGTTTGACCCGCGTGTTTTATTTTTCATAGCTTTTTACCGAACAGCCATATAACTGAGTATTTTATAATATCTTTGATTTCGGCTTATCCCTTTTAACGGGGGTCTGTTCCGAATTATTAAAATCCCGCTCAAGAAATGTGTCAACCTCCCGTTTCAGCCTTGCTATGGGAAGTCCGACAACATTATAATAATCGCCTATTATCCTTTTTACAAATAATGCGCCTGTCGATTGTATTCCGTAACCTCCTGCTTTGTCATAAGGCTCGGAAGTTAATATGTATTCTTCGATTTCATCTTTTGTCAATGAATAAAATTCGACCTCGGTAGTTTCCGAAAAGGTATATGATTGACCCATATAACACAAGCAACAGCCCGTAACAACAAAATGAATCTTTCCCGAAAGCATTTCCATCATCTGTCTTGCATCACTGGTACTTCTCGGTTTATTTAAAATTTTACCGTCAATCATAACCGATGTGTCGCACCCCAAGACAAGTGATTTATTGTAGCTTTTCGCAACCGCCTCGGCTTTTTCCCGCGCCAAATATTCCGGACATTTTTCGACCGACAAATCACGGGGAACAAGCTCTCTTATATCAGATTTTATAACTCTGAAATCCTCATAAACAAGTGACAACAGTTGTTTACGTCTTGGCGATGCAGATGCAAGAATTAATTCCATAATAAATTTTACCTTCTTTTGTCCTTTTATTTTTTGTTTAAAATAAGGCTTTTATATATATCGCCTTTTTTAAATCCCGTCAGCTTTGCCGATTCTTTTGCGGCGTCGGAAAGCGACATTCCGTCATCTATAAGTTTCTCGGCAAGCGAAACGGCATAATCAATTGTTACTTCATCGTTAATAATATCCGGAGCGCCCTCAATTATAAGAACTATCTCTCCCTTTATATTTAAATCAGAATAATTTTCAGCCGCTTCCGAAAGAGTAGTTCTTATGACCTCCTCGTGAACCTTTGTAAGCTCACGGACAATTGATATTTTCCTGTTGCCGAAATTATCATACATATCCTTTAAGGTTCTTGACAGCTTATGGGGCGCTTCATAAAATATCATTGTGCGCTTTTCGTTTCTTAATGACAGCAAATGTTCCCGTCTTCCGGGTTTATTTACGGTCAAAAAACCCTCGAACGTAAAGCGGTTTGTTGCAAGTCCTGATATTGCAATTGCAGAAGCCATTGCCGTAGGCCCGGGAACAACGCAAACAGGGATACCGCGTTCGGCACATTGTTTTACCAGAAGTTCACCGGGGTCTGAAATACACGGCATTCCCGCATCCGAAACTACCGCACAATTTTCACCTTTTTCTATCCGCTCGCAAATTTCTTCCCCGCGTTCTTTGGCATTGTATTTGTGGTAGCTTACCATAGGTGTGTCAATATTGAATTTATTTAATAATTTGATTGTTACTCTTGTATCCTCCGCCGCAATAAAATCGACTGCTGACAGCGTTTCAGCCGCACGCGGAGAAAAGTCGGACATATTGCCTATCGGAGTTCCAACGACAAAAAGTCTTCCGCTCATTCAAATATAATCCTCCTTATATGCTCCGTAAATTTGTATCATCTCATCGGATAATTCTCCCCCGTCTTTTTCAATAAAAAGTACAGGTTCAATAATAAGTCCCCCTTGTTTTCCTCCGTATTTACCCTCTATTAAAAAGAGTTTGGGCGCCTTGCCGTGACGTTGCTGTACAAAACGCAAACGCTTAGGTTCAATTCCGTGTTTTCTCATTGAAACTATTATATCGCTGAGCCTTTCGGGACGTTGGCACATACATAATCTGCCCGAATATTTTAAAAGCCTTGACGCCGCTTGGGTTACGTCATCGGTGGTACATAAAATTTCATGTCTTGCAATTTTTTGGGCTTCATTGAAATTCATTATTCCTGTACCTGTTGCTTTATATGGAGGATTGCATACAACAAGGTCAAACGATGACATTTGTACTTTTCCGTCAAGCTCACGCAAATCGGAATTGACAACCTTAATTTTTTCGGAAAGATTATTAAGTTCAATACTTCGGCTTAGCATTGAACAGGCATCTGTCTGAAGCTCCACTGCTGTTACGCTTTTCGGAACATTGTCACGGCTCCATATAAGAGGTATCGCTCCGCATCCACTGCCGAGATCGCAGGCAATATCTTTGCGGCGAGGTTTGGCAAAATTCGCAAGAAGAACAGTATCCGTCCAAAACTTATGTTCATTTGAAACGATGATTTTTACTCCGTTACCAAGGGGTTCCGTATTTTCACCTTCCCTTATCATACTAACACTCCCGAAAAAATATACTTAGATTATAACACAAAGTGTATTTACAGTAAAGTTGTAAAACATTAATTTATGAAAATAAAAATAATAATGCCGAAGCACCTCCGTGCGAAGTGCTTCAGCAAACGCTTAAATTGATTTTCACAATAATATCTTTCAGAATTACATATTGTGAGTTTTCCCGAACCGCTCTATTCGGAGCAATTTTTCTTTCATTTCAATACCGCCGGCATATCCTGTCAACGACCCCTTTATTCCTATTACTCTGTGGCAAGGCACAATTAACCATAACTGATTTTTACCGCAGGCACTCCCCACCGCCCTTACCGCTTTCGGTGAACCTATTTTTCGGGCAACCTCGCCGTATGTCATAACTTCACCGTAAGGTATGTTTTCAAGAATATGCCAAACCCTTTCTTGAAAGTCTGTACCGTTGAATTTATATTTTACATCAAACACTTTTCTTTCCCCGTTTAAATATTCGCAAATTTGACGGTAAATATAATCGGTGAACGGTGACGGTTCGTTTATTTCTGTTACATTAACTCCTGCTTTCAATAAAAGCAAAGTATCCTTTTCGTATTTCATTTGTATTTTTCCGAATTGACTGTCATAGTATGCCGTTTTCATATAAAATTTCCCTCACATATCATTTAAATATTTTATACTCCGTTCAATAACCGTTTATCTTTCCTTGTTGTCCCCACTTACAATATTATAATATGTGTTGGAGGTAAGCCCGTAAATAATTATATAGAAAACAGAAAAAATCAAGATAGTTATAACCGTTGTTCCGGCAAATAAAATCGTATTGTTCAAATGAGCCATTAAAAGCAATTTTTGAATTATCGGAAAAGCAAAAGCAATATGCAGTGCGGAAAGGAAAAGCGGAAATAAAAATACGGTCAAAAGCTGTGAGTTAATACTTCTTTTTATTTCCCTATCGGTCATACCTATTTTTTTCATAATTTCAAATCCTGCCCTATCTTCATATCCCTCGGAAATCTGCTTATTATATATTACTATAACTGCGGCAAAAATAAATACAATACTCATAATAATTCCTATATAAAATATTGACCCAAACAATCCGTAAAAATCTTCACGATCATTTTCACGGCTGTCTATATAACAGGTGTTGTATACCAACTGTTTTTTTACCGAAGAATCAGTAAAGGCATTATATAAATTATGATAAATCGAAATCTGATGCGCCGAATCTGTACCGGTATCAAAATAAAATAACCACTTTGTCTGAATCAAACCTTTCCCGTCCGAATCGACAACGGGCATTAATTTTTCAATTGTTTTTTTAAAATCGGGTACAATAATCATCATATTTGAAAACATCATTTTATCTCCCGTATCGGGAATAAATTCATCTATCTGTTTTTTTATATTAAATTTGCATACGTTATTAAAAGAAATTGTACCGCTGTTGTATTTTTCGTCTTTTGAATAAATAAAAATTTCATCATCTGACAATATTTCGTCATTTCCCGCTAATCTGTTATAATCCTCAAGAGGAACAATATATATGAGCCGCATTTTTGATGTTTCAATTAAACCGTAATCCGAAATATCGGTTTCAACCGTATTTCCGTTCAATATTCCCGAAAACATTGAAACACGATAGTCATATTCGTGTTCCGGTTCGACACACGATTTTTCCAGTTCCGATATTACTCCGTTTTTAATTGTTTCGATATGTTTATTCGACAGATCCAACATATTTTCGAAATTAAATTCCAACTCTATATCTCTTGGATAACGCAATTTGATTGCGCTTTCTTCTCCTATATACAAACACGTCGTAAATGATATTATAACAAGCACAAATGTAATTAAGATACATATAGAGGCAAGTCCTGCACCGTTTCTATTCATACGGTAGACCAATGACGATACCGACACAAAATGATTCGGTTTATAATAATAATTTTTATTCCTCTGTAAAATTCTAAAAAACAAAACCGAACCGGAAATCATTACACAATATGTCCCAATTATTACCATAATGACGGCAATTAAAAATGTTATAAGTACATAAAGCGGATTTTCAATATTCGCTGAAATATAATAGGCTGCCGCTAAAAATAAAATACCTAAAATCCCGATAAACCAATTGCCTTTTGGCGGTTTCTCTCCGATATTTTCACTTTTCAAAAGTGAAATTGTATCCGAAAGATGTATCTGAAATATTGAATTAAGAAACAAAAGTGCAAAAATAATTCCGAATATCTGTAAACTCTGCGTGTATTATATTGACAAGACCAAGCTCGGTGAGTTTGGATAAGGCAATTCCGACACCAATACCCATAACGACCGTTATTAACGCTGCCATGAGGTTTTCCCAAAAAAGTATTCGGGCAATGTTTCGCTTTCCCATACCGAGAATGTTATAAATTCCAAATTCTTTTTTTCTGTTCCTAATCAAAAAGGAGTTTGTATAAAAAAGAAATACTGCGCTAAATACCGCAATTACCCAACTGCCCATCGAAAAAATCTCACGAATAGTTTGCCCGCCTGCCAAACGGTCTATAACACTGCTTGAGCCCAAAAACATAACTATATAAAAAACCGTGACCATAACGGTACAGGTCAGTATATAAGTTTTAAACATACGCTTATTTCTTCGGATTCCTCCGATTGCCAATTTCATATAAAATCCGATTTTCATTTTCTGAGCCTCCCGGAAGCAAGCATTGTGAGCGTATCATTTATTTTTTGATACATCTGTTCATCGGTATCTTCTCCTCTATATATCTGGTGGAAAACTTCACCGTCTTTTATAAATAAAACACGATTTGACACGCTTGCTGCCTTTACCGAATGTGTTACCATTAATATAGTCTGTCCGGACGCATTTACTTGTCTGAACATTTGCAATAATTCTTCGGCTGAAACAGAATCCAATGCTCCCGTAGGTTCGTCAGCAAGTATTAATTTTGGATTTGTAATCATTGCCCGTGCCACGGCGGCTCTTTGTTTTTGACCTCCCGATACCTCATAAGGGTATTTCTTCAATAAATCCGAAATGTCAAGTTTATCCGCAATAGGCAGCAGCCTTTCATACATTTCCTTATAACTTTTTCCCGCAAGAACAAGAGGAAGATATATATTGTCCTCCAGTGTAAAATTATCCAGCAAATTAAATTCTTGAAACACAAAACCGAGGTTATCCCTGCGGAAACAAGCTATTTTCGATTCCTTTATTTCTTTAATATCCTTACCTTCCAAACGTACCGTACCGCTCGTCGGTTTATCCAAAGCCGCCAAAATATTCAGCAATGTTGTTTTTCCCGAACCCGATTCACCCATAATGGTAACGTATTCGCCCGACTCAACGCTGAAATTAACATTTTTCAGAGCCTCCGACTTATTACCGCCCAAACGTGTAGAATAGACTTTTCTTAACCCGACAACTTCTAAAAGCGTCATATTTGTTTACCTCCCTATAAAATTTACAATTATATGATAGCAAAAACGGAAAATGCGCCGCCATAGATTCGGCTTACATTTTCCGCCTGTCATCTTACATTTTTGTAAGTCTATTCTTTCTTTAATTTGTATTGTCTTAAATCTATTTTAACGGTTGTACCTATATCAAGCTCTGACGTTATGCTTATTTTCGCTCCCAAATTATTACATATTCTTTTGCATAAATACAGCCCGATACCGCTTGCATGTTTATCAATACGACCGTTGTATCCCGTATATCCTTTTTCAAATATACGAGGAAGATCGGACGGGGAAATTCCGATACCCGTATCTTCAATACACAATATTTTCGGCTGTTCCGTGTAAATTTTTATCTCTCCCTTATGGGTGTATTTTAAAGCGTTTGACAACACCTGTTCTATAACAAACGAAAGCCACTTGTCATCGGTTATTACTGTGTCGCTTGTCGGTGTATATTTCGGATAAATTTTTCTTGCAATAAACTCCGATGAGAATTTTACAATGCTTTGCTGTATAATATCGTCCAATTTATATTCTTTGAATATATAATCTCCCGAACCCGAATCAAGACGAAGAAAAACGAGAACCATATCCACATATTGTTCAATACGGAATAAATCCAAAGATAGTTTCTTTGAAAAAGACGTATCTTCATTTTCCAATGACAGCTTCATTGATGTTATCGGCATTTTTATTTGATGTACCCAAACCGTATAATATTCTATCACATTCTTATAACGCTCGGCAGCGGCGGCTTCACTTGCCGCCGCTTGTCTTTGCAATTCTTGTATGATATTTTGATAGTCATTTTCTTCAACGGAATTTGTTTCGGGCATAAATAAAATTTCGGAATCAATAACACTTTTTATTTTAAGCAAACGGTTATGTTTTCGCTTTACAAAAAAGAAATCCGATAATATAAAGCCCAAGCCGAGTAATACACAAAGCATTGACGGATAGGCGACTGCTTCTAACGGCAGATGATACATAAAAAAGCTGACTGCATAAATTAACGAAAAGAATAAAAATGCAAGTATTACTTTTCGTCGCTGTATTATATATGCGGAAAACAAATTCATTCCGTGTCCTCCTGACCTTTAACCGACAATATACCCTAAACCGACTTTAGTTACAATAAAATCGGTAAGTCCAACAGAATCTAATTTTTTTCTAAGACGGTTAATATTTACCGTCAGGGTATTTTCATCTACAAATTGACGTGTTTTCCAAAGCCGTTCCATAAGACTATCCCTGCTTACAATTTTTCCTTTATTCTCCATAAGACAGGCAAGAATACGGTATTCGTTTTTGGAAAGTGAAATTTTATTTCCGTTGTAAAGCAATGTATCATCTCCCGTATTCAAAAATGCTCCTTTATGCTCCAAAATCGGAATACAAGAAGAAAAATCATACACCCTGCGGAGCATAGCCTGTATCTTTGCTATTAAAACACTGCCGTCAAAAGGCTTAGCTATAAAATCATCGGCGCCCATATTCATTGCCATTACAATATTCATATTGTCGGAAGCCGAGGAAATAAATATGATAGGCACTTTTGAAATCTTTCGTATTTCACTGCACCAGTAGTAACCGTTAAATATCGGCAGCCCTATATCAAGCAAAACAATATGCGGCTGATATTCCGCAAATTCACCAAGTATATTATTAAAATTTTTTGCGATTCGGCAATCCAAATTCCACATTTGCGCACGCTGCATTATTAATTCCGCAATACACATATCATCTTCAACAATAAATAATTTATACTTGTTCATAAGGCAACACTCCAACAGATATTTTATCGGCAAAGTAAAATATTCACGCCGTCTGCGCTTTGCTCTGCAACGGTATTTATCAGCAATTTGCTAAAAAAACTAAACATAAACGACAGCTTAATTGCTGCCGTTTACGGTTCCGTCCGATTGCCGAACCGATAAAACGGACGGAAATATTAAAATATTTTATTCATTTTTCGGCTCGATATTTTCCGCAATAAGCATTGCGTCACCAAAGCTGAAAAAACGATATTTTTCTTTTACTGCCGTCTTATATGCGTTCATAACATTGTCATATCCCGCAAATGCTGAAACAAGCATAATAAGCGTGCTTTCAGGCAAATGAAAATTTGTTATAAGACCGTCAAGAACTTTAAATTTATATCCCGGATAAATAAATATATCAGTCCAGCCCTCGCTTGCCTTTATACAGCCCTCTTTTTGAGCGACGGATTCCAAGGTACGGCAGCTTGTTGTTCCGACTGAAATTACACGTCCGCCGTTTTTCTTTGTTTCGTTTATAATATTTGCGGTTTCTTGTGTAATCTCATAATGCTCGGAGTGCATTTTATGGTTTTCCACTTTATCGGCTTTGACGGGTCTGAATGTTCCGAGTCCGACGTGGAGTGTAACAAAGCCTATTTTTATACCTTTATCCTCCGCCTTTTTTAAAAGTTCTTTTGTAAAATGCAATCCCGCCGTAGGTGCGGCTGCCGAGCCCGGCTCACGGCTGTAAACCGTTTGGTACCGTTCTTTATCCTGTAATTTTTTGTGAATATAAGGAGGAAGCGGCATTTGACCGAGCAGATCCAGATTTTCATAAAAATTCCCGTTACATTCAAAATCAACAATACGATTGCCGTCTTCCGAAACATCTGTAACGGTACACTTCATTATTCCGTTGCCAAAAGTAAATTTGCTGCCCGATTTTGCTTTCTTTCCGGGCTTTGTAAGAACATTCCAACGGTTATTTTCAATTTGGTTAAGAAGCAAAAATTCCACATTTGCGCCGGTTCCGTCTTTTGTACCGTAAATTCTTGCGGGAAGAACCCTTGAGTCATTCAGAATAAGGCAGTCGCCTTTATGTAAAAAATCGAGTATATCGTAAAAATGCTTATGAACAATATATCCCGTTGTTTTATCCATTGCAAGAAGCCGTGAACTGTCACGAGGCTCTAAGGGAGTTTGAGCGATAAGCTCCTGGGGTAAATCATAGTAAAAATCACTTGTGTTCATTAACATATTCCTTTCATTTCCATATTTCTTTTTGATTTTATCCGTACATTTCGTAAACGTGATATATTCACACTCACTGCGTTTTCTTAAAAAGTATGTATCTGCGCCAAAAAATTTCTTAATCTTTAAAGTTCAAATCAATACTTTTTCCGTCATATCCACATTCCGTATTCTCAAAAATACTTTTTGCGCTTTCTATTTCTTTCTCAGGATATTCAAGCGACGGGCTGTAATGTGTAAGCAGCAGTTTATCCACGCCGGCATCCTTGGCAAGACGGGCAGCCTCCGAAAACAGCATATGTCCCTTTTCCTTTGCCTGTAATATTTTTCCGTCATCGCCGTACATTCCCTCGCATACAAAAAGATCCGACCCTTGGGCAGCGTTCCTTATTGATTCGGTGGGACGGGAATCGGTACAGTATGTAAATTTTATACCTCTTCTGGGTCCCTCAAGAACCATATCGGACGTATAAAGTTTTCCGTCAAAGGTTACGGATTTTTGTTTTTGCAGAACCGACCAAACAGACAGCGGTACATTGTTTTGTTTTGCCTTTTGAACATTAAATTTTCCGACCCTGTTTACCTCGAAAGAATATCCTATACAAGGAATACTGTGTTTGGTACGGAACGGAGTTATAATCAATTGCTTCTTATAAAATGAATCAAAACTCTTGATTTCCTCAAAATTTATGTCAAAGGTCAGATACGGAGCAACCACACAAAGTCTTTTGACAACATACTCGATACCCTCGGGTCCGAAAATCGTAACAGGCTCGGTCCTCCCCTCATTGCTCATTGTCAGCAAAAAGCCCGGCAGTCCCAGTATATGGTCTGCGTGAAAATGTGTAATACATATTGCATCGACCGATTTAAATTTATGACCGGTATTTTTTAATGCTATCTGCGTACCCTCACCACAGTCGATAAGTATTGAATGTCCGTTTAAGCTGAGAATACAAGATGACAACCAACGGTTTTTTAACGGCATCGTACCGCCTGTTCCGGGCAAGGTTATATTAAGCATTAAATCACCTCAATTCATTTTACATACAAAAAGTCGGACGTTTGACACCAAGCACTTCAATCTTCTAAATTGTCGAATATTTTGCCGCAGGTTTCCGTAAACTCATCTTTTGTCATTATAAGATTCAATATTTCGAGCATTGAATTTGACGTAAGGTTCTGCGGAAGATCAAGATATTTTTTCAGCTTGTCCCGTGCTTGGGACGAATTTGGCGTTCCCGTAAGACCGTATTCAAACAAATCATATTTTGTTATGCCGCCTTTTGTTTTGGTATGACCCGGCAGCAACTCACAGCAAGCTCCCGATTTTTGTACAGCCTGACAAATTATCTGTTCGGAAACACCTTCAACTCCGAGTTTTCCCTCTTTGGACGGTTTATCCTTACGTTTTTCCTTGCCGAAAATATCAGGAATATACGCATGTTTAATCTGATTTTTTGGAACGGTTCCTTTTAAAAAGTTGCGTATGACAAAGCCTGCTCCGTCACTGTCGGTAAGCACAAGTATCCCCTTTGTTTGAGCAAGATGACGTATAAGCGCTTGTTTCTCTTTATTTTTAAATATGCCGAACCCGTCTGTCGTAATTATCAATCCATCAATAAAATTTGACAGTTTAATTTTGTCATATTTTCCCTCAACAATAACAGCTTCGCGAATTTTAATCATCTGCTCGCCTCCTTTACCGCTATAAACAGTTCGGATAACAGGGTTTCCATTAATATACGAGCATTTACTCTTGTACTTTTCAGTTTTATATCCGCATTAAGGATTATATCAAGTATATGTCTGAGATTTTCCGTTGAAAATTTTTTCGCGTTGTTATCGGCATTTGTCAAAACAAATTCTCTTTTACCGTAATTAAAGTCTTTGGCAACGTCGGAAACTTTTTTCCCGCTTTCAGCCGCAACACGCATTCGGTACATATCGACAAATGTTGAGCTTAAAACGGATAATATAATCTCAGGTTTCTCGTTGCTTTCAAATAAAATATCGAGCTGCTTGTATGCGCCGTTAAAATCATTTTTTAATATACAATTGGATAATGCGAAAATACGGACATCGGACTTTTTTGAGGCAAGTATGTTTATCATATCCTCGGTTATTTCATTGCCGTTGGCGTATGCTGACAGCTTATCCGTTTCATTTTTAAGCGTCATCATATCGGTTCCGCACATTGCAATAATTTTTGCCGCATTTATTCTGTTCAACACACACCCGTTCTTTTCAGCCCATACAACAAGCTGCTGTTCAAGTGCGATGTCCCCTTTTTTGTCCGATTTGAACACTGTACCTGTTTTTGATACCGCAGTCTCAAATTTTTTCAGCTTTGAAATTTTTGAAGAGGATTTTTTGGTTTCTTTATTCAAAGTCGGCATTGAAAAAATCAATATCGTTCCGTCGGGAATTTCTTCCGTAATGAACTTTTCAAGCTGTTTATAATCGCTTTCCGAAAGCGCGTCAATATCATAATCGTTTACAAGGACGCATTTAAATTCGGAAAACATTGAAATTTGCCGAGCCGCCGAAAAAATAGCTTCAAGGGATTTATCGGACTGAATTTTTAAAAGATCAAAATCAGACGGCTCTTTGCCGACCGCCTTATTAATGAGTAATGATGTATATTTTTTTACAAGATATTTTTCATCGCCGTATATCAAATAAATTTTTTTGAAATTTTTTGAGGTAATTTCTTTTTTAAAATCCTGTTCCGTCAGCTTAGCCATTCCTGTTCCCTCCTTATTGAGATTTTTCCGTTGTCGTATATTCTAAGGGCAAGATTTCCGTTCCCACCGGTCGAATATATCCGTCTGCCCTGCTTTTCGGAATAAGAAAAATATTCCGAAAGATTTTTCTCGGTATCGGATATTATAACATATCTTGAGCATATCAGCTCCGAATTTTTAACGCTGCCGTTTACTATGAAAAAATCCGCATCAAGAAAATTCTTCGGGAGCATCAAACAGTCGGTTCCGTCAGAACATATAAGCGTTTTTCCTCCGTTTGAATCAACAAGCACCGCACTTCCGTATTTATCCTTATATGTACACAGCTTTATATCGTCCGTGTATAAGGTATTTACGGGATTAGAACTTGATGACGGCATAATTTTGTTATCCGCTTTACCGATAAGCGGCTCCATACTTTTAAATCTGTTTTTATCATACACTTCTATGTTAGTTATCGGATAATCCTCCATAATGTTTTCGGCAAACGCTGAAGTTGATGTGCCGCTGTCGGCAAGCACAAGCAAGTTGATTTCCTTGACCGACATATTTACCAGAACATCGTTAAGTATTCTGTAATTTTCATAATTACCGCCGCAATATAAAACATAAGTTTTTTCATTTTGGCTCATTATAACCGATAAACCGTCACCTGTATCAAGAACGGAAAATTTTATGCTGTCAGCTTTTAACACACTGTCCGAAACCGCTCCGACTATAAACGTCAAAACGGCAACAAGAGCATAATATCTTATTACACGCTTTCTGTTCTTTAACATTAATATGACCGCTCCTAATGCCAACATCAAAGAAAGCCAAAACGGAACGAATGACTGTGAAGCCGAAATTACCGAAAACGGCAGTGACGAAACAAAAGAGGATATTACGAATATGTAATTTGCGGCGGTACTGCATATTGCGGCAAAAGGTACGGCGGCAAATGAAAATATTACGCTAAAATTCATTATCAGCATAATCACGGTACATATAAGTATAATTGATACCGCAAAGGTAATTAAAAAATTTGAAAGCACTGTATACAGTGCAAATTGCTTAAAATACATTATTACTATGGGAAGAGTAAATACAGCTGCCGAAACAGAGGCGGAAACGATTGAAACAATACCTTTTACAAACGAATTAAATATATTCCTTATCGTTATTTTTATATGCCCTGCATTATCATTTTTCGGAAATATTCGTTCATAGACAAAAACATTTATTTTGTTTGAAATCAATATTATGCCCAAAGACGCCGAAAATGACAAAAGGAAACCTACATCAGACGCCGAGTAAGGATTTATTAAACACATAATAAAAGCGGCAGCGGCAAGTGAATTTAACGAATCTGCTTCCCTTATGCAAGCCGTACCCAAAAGAAAAATTATTTGCATAATTCCCGCACGCACAACAGACGGTGAAAAACCGACAACCGCCATATATAAAAACACAAATACGGTACATATCAGTGCCGCCGCACGTTTCCGTTTTCTCAAAATAAAAGTAAGAAAAGCCATCATTATTTGAGATAAAACAGAAATATGGAAACCCGATACCGCAACTATATGTGAAATGCCCGCCGAATTAAATTGGTCTTTTTGCTCATAGGTTATGTTTGTCTTATCTCCTGTCAAAACGGCATTTACAAAACCTGCCTGTCTTTGCGGCAAAAGACTGTTTACGCTTTCCTTTAAACATTGCCTTGTCATCAGGGCATAATAGTAAAGCGGCTTTGAGTCATTTGGAGTTATTTTCGGTTTGGTTTTGGTATCTAAACTCCCTCTCAGTATAATTCCTCGGGAAATATTATAGTTTTCGTATGAGGAACCTTTGTCGGAATAAAACTTTACCGTTGTTTCAATCGTATCATAAGGTTCAAGATTTATTTTATCCTTAGACGATACAATTGTTTTTACGCCTTGGGGTATTTCTTCGGCATTTATTGATTTTAATTCAAGAGTATAATAAAATCTGTCATATTGGGTATACGGAAGTTCACACAATTGCGCTGTTATTTTTGCCGTTTGTCCCTTAAATTTTTCAATCGGTGTCACCTTTGCACAGGTATACCCGTACAGCATCATAACCGCTATTGCGGATGTAAGTAAGACGGCAGGAATAACGGCGTTTTTTCGCAGTGTCGGAAACAAAAGCGAAACCGCAAAGCCGCCCGCAAAAATTACCGCAAGAAAAACACACGAATCAACACCCATAAACAAAGCGGCCGCCAGCGCAGACAAATATGTAAAACCTGTTACTGCAAGCGGTCGCTTCATTTCTATCCTCCAAATTTTAAATACTATCCGTTATAAAATTCGTCCGTTTACGTTTTTATGAACACGCCGATTATCTGCCTGTACAATAATCAGACAGTACCGAAGTAGGCTTTGTATCCTCTTGGCTTACACTTTCCAAAGCCGTGTATTTCATATTCCCGCTCCGAAGATAAATTCTCAACACATTTTAATATTCAGCTTTTTGCCTCCGAGAAGGTGGAAATGCAGGTGAAATACTGTCTGTCCCGCATCTGCACCGCAGTTAGAAACCATACGATAACCGTTTTCGGATATTCCGAACTCTTTTGCGAGCTTTGCCGCAACCTCATAAATATGGGCGATAACGGCACTGTTTTCCGCATTTACATCGTTGATTGAACTTAGATGTTGTTTGGGAATTATAAGGACGTGAACCGGAGCGACCGGATTAATATCCTTAAAGGCATAAACCGTTTCATCTTCATACACCTTGGTTGACGGAATTTCTCCGTTAACAATTTTACAAAACAAACAATCCATTTTAAGCATCTCCCGTTTAATTATTTATTATTAAGCATTTCTTCCGCATAGTCAAGCGTGGCTTTTGTTATTTCCACTCCGCCTATGATTCTGGCAAGCTCGTTCTTTCTGCCCTCATAGTCAAGCATATTTACACTTGTATAGGTTTGACCGGAGGAAACGCTTTTCTGTATTTTAAAATGAGTATCTGCAAGACCTGCAATTTGAGCAAGATGTGTAACGCAAAGTACCTGACGGTTTTTTGAAACTTCTTTCAGCTTTAATCCTACCTTTTGCGCCGCACTTCCGCTTATGCCGGTATCGACCTCGTCAAAAATCAATGTATCGGTATCGTCCTTATCGGCAAGAACATTTTTAACAGCCAGCATCATTCTGGAAAGCTCTCCTCCCGAAGCAATTTTTGCGACAGGCTTTGGAGGCTCTCCGGGGTTCGTTGAAATCAATATTTCTATATCGTCACAGCCATAACTGTTGAGTTCACATTTATCTATACGAACCAAAAGATTGACATTCGGCATATCGAGAAATGTCATTTCTTCTTTTACCTCATCGGAAAATTTTACGGCAGTTTTCTGCCTTTTTTTTGAAAGCTCTGATGCAAGCTCACACGCCTTAGTATATGCCTGTTCACACTTTTCGGCGAGCTTCTCTTGGTTCTCTTCGTATTTCTCCAAATATTCAAGCTCTTTCCGTGCATTTTCGAGAAATGACAGAATTTCATCAATTGAGGGACCGTATTTTTTATCGAGAGTTTTTATCAAATCTATTCTGTCCTCAATTTCTTCAAGATTGCCGCCGTCCGAGTCAGCGGTATCGCACATCGAAAACACTTCATCACGGCAATCCTCTATTTCGTATATTGCGTTTTGTATTCGTTTCACAAGATTTTCGGCATCGGGCAATACATCGCAAATATTACTCAAAGAACTGCACGCCATTTCAAGCGCCTGAACAGCTCCGTCCGTTTCATCGCTTCCGTTAAGATACTCCTTTGTTTCGTTCAGCGATTCCGCTATCCTCTCCATATTTTCCAGTATATTTCTTTGTTCCGTCAATTCCTCGTATTCACCCGAATATAAATCGGCACTTTCAATCTCATTTATTTGGTACATAAGCAAATCCGCTTTGCGTTTTCGTTCTCTATCATCGAGTTCCGCTTTGTTAAGTTTGCTCTTTAAATCCGTATATTCTTTATATGCCGCTCTGTATTCCGATAAATCGGTCAAAAGGTTCCCAAGTCTGTCTATATATGTTATGTGCAGTTCGGGCGACATAAGCTCATAATTTTCGTGCTGTCCGTGAATGTTAATCAAAAACGCACCGACTGACTTTAATACTCCCGTTGTCGCAGGTCGTCCGTTAATACGGCACTTCCCCTTGCCGGACGAATGTATCTCACGCTGAATAAGCACTGTTCCGTCTTCTTCGGGTTCAAACCCCAGTTCAACGAGGGTTTCCGAGGCTTTTGACGAAATATCGCAGAACTCGGCGCTTACAAACGCGTTTTCGCAGCCGTTCCTTATAAGGTCACGCGAAATCCTGTTGCCCAAAATTGCATTAATTGAGCCGATTATAACTGATTTTCCGGCGCCTGTTTCACCCGTAAGCACATTTAATCCCTCGGTAAAATCAATAGTTGTTTTTTCGATTACCGCAATATTTTCGATATATAAATTTTTAAGCATTTTGTTATAACCCCTTCAACGAATTATTATTATCCGTTGACATAAGTTTCTTTATGTCCTCAACTAAAATTGACGAAGCGGCTTCGTTTCTCGTGGCTACAAAGATAGTATCATCTCCTGCAATAGAGCCGAGTACACCGACACGGTTCGTTGAATCGAGCGCCGCGCAAACAGCCTGCGCCATACCGCTTCGTGTTTTTATAACGACCATACAATGCGAACAATCAACGCTGACGACCGCTGTTGAAAAAAGATAAACGTGTGACTGCTCCTTTGAAGCAGAAACCGTTTCGGCGGCATACTTATATGAACCGTCGCCGTCAAGAACCTTTACAAGACGCATTTCCTTAATATCTCTTGAAACGGTTGCCTGCGTAACATGATAACCGTCACGCCTGAGCATTTCAAGAAGTTCAAATTGTGTTTCAATATTATTTTCTTTAATTAATTCCAAGATTCTGGTTTGTCGTCTTGTTTTCAAGTCCTGTCACCTCTTTCTGCAAACTTGTCGTTAAGTACCCTGTAAAATGTTTTATTTTTTAAATTAATAAGCTCGGTTTCAATATTCGCGGAGGTCACCGACACCGTATCATTTTTATCTATTATTACCGTCCTTGCGCCGTCAATTGTAAGAAATACTTCGGTATTGTCATCACACGACGCTCTTACCGCAATTTCAGAGTGATGACTGAAAAGCACAGGACGTGCAAACAATGAGTGCGAACATATAGGCGTCATCAATATACATTTCATTGAGGGTTCAACAACGGGACCGCCTGCCGCAAGCGAATAGGCGCTTGACCCCGTAGGCGTGGATATAATAAGTCCGTCCGCTCTGTAATGGCATATATATCCCCTATCGGCGGCAAGAGAAACGTCAATGTCGATAAGCCTTGACAAAGAACCCCGTGAAATTACCGCATCGTTCAGAGCATAAAATTCCTTTGTTCCATTGGAGCTTTTATGATTTATTTTCAGCATCATACGTTTTTCCGTTGTATAGCGTCCGTTCGTCAGGTTTGACAGCATATCTATCTCATCGGGCTCAATTGCGGCAACAAAACCAAGCCGTCCCATATTAATCCCCAAAAGCGGCTTTTTTAAAACCGAGGCATATCTTGCGGCGTGAATAATCGTGCCGTCGCCGCCTATGGTCAAAACAAGGTCGCACGATGAGTAAAGCGTATGGTTTTCTTCGGCAAAAGAAACATTGCGGTCCTTATAATAATTTTTTAATTTTTGTGATAATATAACATTCAAATTAAGTTCCGTCAGCTTGTTTATTGCTTTTAAGGACGTTTCGTATGCGCCCTTTTTTGTCAGGTTGGGAACAACGGCAATGTTTTTAAAACTGTTCATAGATATTATCTCCGGTACGGTTTATTTATCAAGTTCTTTATGTGACGATTCAACGAGCGTTTCAATATCAAATGTTTTTACGGGTTCGGGATCGTCCGATTTCCGTATATATATAAGATATTCTATGTTTCCTTCCGGTCCTTTAATGGGGGAGTAATCCATATCCAGAACGTCAAATCCGTTTCCAAGACAAAATTCGTATACCTTTTTTATAACATTTATGTGTACGTTTTTGTCACGCACAACTCCGTTTTTTCCGACATTTTCTTTTCCTGCTTCAAATTGGGGTTTTATAAGGCATACTCCCGTCCCGTTCTCTTTTAAAAGAGATCTTACGGCAGGCAATACCAAAGAAAGCGATATAAAACATACATCAACACTGAAAAAGTCTATCTTATCGGGTACTTGTTCACTTGTAATATATCGGACATTGGTACGCTCAAGATTTACTACCCTTTTGTCACCGCGCAGTTTCCAGTCAAGCTGACCGTATCCAACATCTACCGAATACACCTTTATTGCTCCGTTTTGAAGCATACAATCGGTAAAACCGCCCGTTGAGGCTCCTATATCCATAGTTATTTTATCTTTCAGATTCGGCTTAAAGGTTTTTATCGCCTTTTCAAGCTTCAGACCGCCTCTGCTGACGTATTTGAGTTTATTTCCGCGCATTTCCAGCTTTATATCTTTTTTATATACGGTTCCGGGTTTGTCTGCTTTCTGATTGTCAACATAAATTATACCCGACATAATAAGTGCTTTTGCCTTTTCTCGGCTCTCTGCAAAGCCTGCCTCATAAACCATAACATCAAGACGTTTTTTTTCCGACAACGGATTTTACCCCCTGTTTTTTATAATATACAAAATTTTTTCTTCCATACCTTTATCGTCCAGTCCCAAACGGCGAAGCGCCGAATCGGTTTTTGTTTGGTGAACATAATTTTTTATTGCGGTTATATTATAGCTGCCTTTAAATCCGCACCGGAACAATTTTAACCCGAATGTTTCCCCTATACCGCCGTATTTTATACTTTCCTCAAAAAAACAGCAAATATCATATAAAGCCGCTTTTTTTACCGCAGACTTTGATATAGGCTTAATAATGTTTAATTTAAGAATACAAACGTCAATCCCCTTTTTTTGGAGGCTTTCCCGTGCAAGGCAAGCGTAAGAAAAAAGCCTGCCGTATGTAACAATTAAAATTTTGCTTTTAATACTGCCGTAAAATGTGTAGGCGGTATTTTCGGGTTTATAATCCGACGGTAAATACAGCTCTCCGCCTCTCGGATAACGTACCGCAACCACTCCCGATGTACGATAAACAGCATTGTACATCATAGATTTCAGTTCATTAAAGCAGGACGGCGCATATACGGTAACATTCGGAATTGTGTTAAGGAACGCCGCGTCAAATATACCCTGATGGGTTTCCCCATCCTCTCCCACTATTCCGGCGCGGTCGATCGCAAGAATAATATGAAGATTTTGAAGCGCCGCATCGTGTATTATCTGATCGTAGCTTCTTTGCAAAAATGTTGAATAGACACAAAAAACGGGGATCATATTGCCCGCCGCCAAACCCGCTGAAAAGGTAACGGCGTGTTCCTCGGCTATTCCGACGTCAAAAAAGCGATCCTTAAATTTTTTTGAAAATTTACTCAGACCCGTTCCTATTGACATAGCGGCTGTTATGGCGCAAATACGTTTATCTACCTCAGCCGTCTTACACAGAAAATCTCCCATAATCTCCGAATATCCCATTGAAGAACCGACAGGCTCACCGGTTTCAATGTCAAAGGCGGAAATACCGTGAAAGTTTTTGGGATTTTTTTCCGCAAATTCATAACCCTTTCCCTTTGTTGTGCAAACGTGGACAAGCACGGGTCCGCGTCGGCGTTTTGCGGCGGTAAGAGCCGTTTGGAGCTGTACAATATCGTGTCCGTCGTATGGTCCGTAATAAGCAAAGCCGAACTGCTCAAACATATTTTTTTGATGTGCAAAAAAATCTTCGCGTATCCAGTCCTTGATTTTCTTTAAAGCCCGTGAAAGAGGCTTTCCTATACCGGGAATTTTTGACAGCTTGCTCTGTATCTTCAGTTTTGCATCAAGATAAGAGGGCTTTATACGCATTCGGGAAAGATAGCGTGCCATAGAACCGACATTCTTTGATATTGACATTTTGTTATCGTTAAGAATAACAATCAAGTCATTTTTTGAGCGTCCGGCATTATTCAGACCTTCAAACGCCAGACCTCCCGAAAGTGCGCCGTCGCCTATAACAGCAACAGTGTAATGGTAATCCTTCATTATTTGACCGGCACAGGAAATACCGTATGCGGCGGAAATTGATGTACTGCTGTGACCCGTGTCAAAAGAGTCATATATACTTTCATTTCTTTTCGGGAACCCCGAAAGACCGTTTTCCGTCCGTATAGTATCTATTTTTGAGTAGCGTCCGGTCAATATTTTATGTGCATAGCATTGATGCCCTACGTCCCATATTATTTTATCGACGGGACAATCAAAAACTGTGTGTATGGCAAGAGTAAGCTCAACGACTCCAAGATTTGAAGCAAGGTGTCCTCCGTTTTTGGACACGGTTTCGACTATTGTTTGACGTATTTCTTCGGACAAAGCGGTAAGCTGTTCTTGTGTAAACCCTTTTATGTCAGACGGAGATTTTATTGTTTTTAAAAGACTTTTATTCGCCATTATTATTACTCCGATTATCGTTATAATTATATATTTTATTATATCATAATTATAATATTATTTTTATTAAATACATAATTTTTATTATTTTTTTTCCTGCTTAATCAGCTTGAAAAATAGTACAGCATAATTTATAAGGGAAAAAAGCATTGAAAGTGTTGTTACTGCAAACAAAGCAATGATTAGCTTCATATTTGTTATGCCCCATATTGCTTTCAAAAGTACAATGGTAACTACCGATACATAAAATATTGCCGTAGAAACCTTTCCGTACCATTTTGCGGCAGGCGGTTTTATTTTTATTTTTATAAGAAAAAGTCCTCCGCAAAGCATAAAAATTTCCTTACAAAAAAGTATGATTACAAACGGCGTAACCGACGGATACAAAATATTTATACATATTACGACAGCAATAAGCGTCAGCTTGTCCGCTATCGGGTCAAGCATTTTACCCAGTTGTGTAACTTGGTTCATTTTTCTTGCAATCATACCGTCGAACATATCGCTTATACCGGAAACCAAAAGCATAATTCCCGCTCCGATATAGTTTTCCTCAATCAGAAATTTTACTAACGGAACAATAACCACAATTCTTATTGCAGACAAAATGTTGGGTATTGTAAGATTTTTTTTAAAGTTTGATTTTAAATCCGCCATAGGTAAAACTCCTTTCCTAAAAACGGTAAACAAATTTTTACTTCGGCACCATAAACGAAATAATGGCGTCCGGCAGGCTTAATCTGTATATAACCTTGTACAGCAAAGAGTTGTCGATTGTATTTTGAACGGCATTAAAGGAATCGGAAGAAAGAAACATCATAACAAAATACAGTATCAGTGAAAATATCATTATCAAAACAATCGCTTCCGCAATTCCAACCAAGGCTCCGCCTACCTTGTTGACAATACTCAGATTGGTTGCATCTATACTTTTGGTAAGAGTATTGGCAATTATTCTTATAATAACCGTAAATATTACAAATAATAAAGATGTAAACACAATTGTAATCAACTTTATTATTATCGGTCTTACCAGAGATTCTATTACTTCGGGTACGGACGCTGATGACGAAACGATTTGTTCGGTAAGTCCGTTTTCGGTTATTCCGATACAGCTAAGACCGTTGACAAGCAAAGAGGGCATTGAATTGAACAAATAATGCGTCTGCTGTTCAATTGTAGCCTCGGGCGGAACGCCGCTGAAAGCAGATGCGACCGCATCGGTTATTTTTCCCATAAACAGATTATTGTAAATATCGGGTGAAAAAGCCGACGATATAAAAGACGCCGCCGTAACCGCGATAAGCGACCCTAAAATTCCTACTACGGAATAAATCATTCCCCGTTTAAAACCGGTAAATGCAAAGAGCGCGATTAGTATTATCACCACTATATCCAAAAACATTTTATGTAATCCCTTTCAATATAATTGATTTAAAACGAACTGATTTTCCGCAAATAATACTATAACATATTTTTCGATTGACTACAAGCAAAAAATCCCGATAGTTACATTATATGCCACAAAATTTTTAATGTTAAACGATAAAATTCTTTAAGGGATTTTGCTGTAAGAAAAATTCAGGCACAAAAATGCCGCACCGCGTTTTATTACGCAGGTACGGCAAAATTATATTTCAGAAATTTAAAAGGCAAATTATTTTTTTGCCGTTATTTTTTTCTCGGTACCGTTCATAAGCCTTTTTATATTATCCTTATGCCTTATAATGACGATAACGGAAATTATCAGAGCGGTAAACGCGGTAAAAACAGCAAACGGTAAAGTCACGTTCTTTGTCGGCGCCATAAAACTTAAAATACCGTTAAAATCAAGGAGCTTCAATGCTATGACAGAAATAGGATATACTATTGCGTTCGCAATTGCACACACGGAAATAATTTTTGTTATGGAGAACACCAAAACAAAAACAAACAGAGCCACAATTAGAACACGCCAGTCTGTCATAAGCATAACCGCCGCAGTCGTAACAACGCCCTTGCCGCCCTTAAATTTATAATATATTGGACAGGTATGACCTATTACGGCAAAAAGACCTGCAATGTACATTATATATCCCTGATACAGTTCGGCGTTTGCGTCTGTAACACCGAGCATAAGCAGGTATGCGATAAGAACCGATATTACGCCTTTCAAAAAATCACCGACAAAGGTAATTACGGCGGGAATTTTTCCGACACATCTAAGTACGTTTGTAAAGCCCGCATTGCCGCTTCCGAGAGTGCGTATATCCTTATGTATAACAATTCGGGTAACGATTATCGACGTATTAACACTGCTTATAAAATAAGCCGCAACCGCCGCAATTATAATCCTGAGCCAGTATGTCCCAAAAAAATTTATCAATTCTTCCAACGAAAACACTCCTTACTTTTTTTCTCCCCGTTCTCTGATTATAAATCTTATGGGCGTTCCCTGCAGCCCAAAGGTTTCACGGATACGATTTTCAAGATACCTTTGATATGAAAAATGAAACAATTCAGACGAATTTACGAAAAAAACAAATGTGGGAGGTTTGACGGAAGCCTGAGTCATATACAAAATTTTAAGGCGTCGTCCTTTATCCGTGGGCGGCTGTACCCTTGCCACGGCGTCGGCAAGAAGGTCATTAAGCATACCTGTCGATATTCTCATTGCCGCAGAATTTGAAACGGTAAGTATCAGCTCAAACAAACGGTCAACACGCTGACCGGTTTTGGCGGAAACAAAAATAATCGGAGCATAAGACATAAACGAAAAGTCATTCTCAAGTTTTTTTCGATATTCTGACATTGTTTTGTCGTTCTTTTCGACTGCGTCCCATTTATTTACAACTATAATACACGCTTTACCCGACTCGTGAGCAATTCCGGCGATCCTTGAATCCTGTTCGGTAAAACCTTCGGTGCCGTCAATAATAATAAGACATACATCGCTGCGTTCAACTGCCATTTTGGCGCGAATAACACTGTACTTTTCAATTGCGTCGTCCACCTTGCTGTACCGTCTTATTCCCGCCGTGTCGGTAAGCCTGAATTTTCCGAATTTATTTTCAATCAATGTATCAATACTGTCGCGGGTGGTTCCCGCAATATTTGAAACGATACATCTGTCCTCCCCTGTGATTTTATTTACAAGTGATGATTTTCCGGCATTTGGTCGTCCGATAACGGCAACGCTGATTATATTTTCGTCATCATCGTCATCGGTCAGGGGCGGCAGATGCTCAAAAACCGCATCAAGAAGGTCACCGGTACCGTGACCGTGAACGGAGGATACCTGTATGGGATCGCCAAGACCCAAATTGTAAAATTCATAAAAATTAGGATCCGGCGCACCGACCTTGTCACATTTATTTACGCAAAGAACCACCGGACGACCGCTCTTTTGAAGCATTAGGGCAACCTCACTGTCAGTCGCCACAACTCCGCTTGTAAGATCCGTTACGAATATAATCGCATCGGCAGTTTCAATGGCAAGCTGTGCTTGGCGACGCATTTGTTTTAATATTACATCGTCCGAATACGGCTCTATACCTCCGGTGTCCACAAGAGTAACTTTTCTGTTCCTCCATTCACATTCACCGAATATTCTGTCACGGGTAACACCGGGAGTATCGTTTACAATTGCCACTCTTTGACCTATCAGCTTATTAAAAAGTGTAGACTTACCGACATTTGGTCTGCCCACAATCGCAACAACGGGTTTTGACATACAATCGCTCCTTTCTTTCCTGTTCGTTAAGGAATAACGAATTATTATGCGGAAAAACAAAAAAGAGAAGGATCTCTCCTTCTCTATTTTCACGGAAAACCTTAGAAGGCCAAATCAAGCCTCTTTTGCTACTACTTCTCTGCCGTTATAAACACCGCAGTTTTTGCAAGCTCTATGTGCGAGCTTATATTCACCGCAGTTAGGGCACTTTGAAAGCGCCGGAGCATCGAGTTTCCATACTGCCGAACGTCTTTTGTCTCTTCTTGCTTTAGAAGTTTTTCTCTTTGGTACTGCCATTGCAATTAACCTCCTTGAAAATAAAGTACTAAAAACCAATCTTACAAGAGCTGTTTAAGTACAGCCAAACGCGGATCCGTTTCATTTGTATTACAATTGCAGGGACCCTCGTTAAGATTTTTCCCGCACTTTGGACACAAGCCCTTACAAGATTCCTTACAGAGGAACTTTGACGGAAGCTCCAAAAGAATATCATCTCTCAGCAAAGCATCGGTATCGAGCTTATAGTCGGGTGCTTCAATATAATCGTCACCGCTTTCTTCCGAAAGCTCCATAACGAGAATATGACTGAATTTAAAAGCATAATTACGTTGGGACGGCGCTGCACATCGGTCACAATTAAAATGACATTCAAAACTAACATTCGCTTCGTAATATACAACACCTGCATGATTGCTGACGGTTATATCGGCGGACACGGGTTCCGGGAACGTGACCGACATATCCTGACCTGCGTCAGCCAAATCAACGGAAGTCCGCACTGAAAGAACCTCATTCTCAACCAAAAAAATTTTTTTCAGATCAAGAACCATAGACTCACCCCAACAAATTATTAAAATGCCATAGTTAATTATAATGATATAATTTATCTTTGTCAATAGCTTTTTTATTTTAAATTGAAAATTTTATCAAATAAAATGAGATAATACGGCAAACAAAAACAACATTAACGGCTTTGGCGGCTTGACGTTAATTTGTCACGGTGCTTGTTCCGATTTTTGCCAATATCAGCTAAGCTGCCAGCGTACATTACTTCCGTATTCGTTTTTACTGACTATCAGCCTATCCTCTATTTCGCGCTTAAGCTCCGTTACATGGGAAATTATTCCTATAAGCCTTGAACCCTCAGCCATTTCACGCAATACTCTTACCGCTTGATTTCTTGAATGGTCGTCAAGCGAACCGAAACCCTCGTCAATAAACATCATATCCAAATTTATTGCCGCAGAGCTTTCCCTTATTTGATCCGCCGTACCCAGCGCCAGAGAAAGAGCCGCCATAAATGATTCTCCTCCCGAAAGTGTTCGTACTTCTCTTTTCTTTCCGGTCACCGTGGAATAAACCATAAGATCCAATCCCTTGTTTTTTCCGTCGCCGGCTTTTTCAATGTCATACATACGAAGCTCAAACTGTCCCGCAGACATACTTTGGAATCTGCGGTTTGCGGAGGCAAGTATCTTTTTTAGATAACACCGCTGAACATACGTTTCAAGATCCATTCTTGAGCCTGAAACATTGCCGGATACCGAATCATAAAGGCTCTTGAGAACCGAATACTCATCACTCTTGTTTTTGCGCTTTTCAAGCATCGGTTTAAGCTCCTTAAGAATTGAGATATTTGTTTTATATTTGCTTTGATATTCATAATACACTTCTTTGAATTTTTTGCTTTCCTTTTCCCAGTAATCCGCTTCAGCCTCTGCTGCTTTGATTTCGGGACGGCTCTTGCCGTCAATAAATTCGCCGCATATCTCCAAAGCCTTTTCAGCCGAAGCTCTTCTGCTTTCGTATTCCGTTACCGTCCTTTGATATTTATCCGCCTTGTCGCTTGTATATTTTTCGGTAAGCTCCGACCACTCTTTTTCGGATAAATTCTTTTGGGACATAATTGTTATATACTCGTTTCTTGTAACGTTAAGCCTTTCCTTACGTTTCGGCAAATCCTGTTCAAGCCTATTTATTATAGTTTCGGCGGTATTCTTTGCTTTTTGCGCCTCTGAAGCCGATTTTTCACGGTATTCAAATTCTCGCTTTGACTTTTCCGCTTTTGACCGTGCCTCTTTCATTGCGGCTTCCGCCTCTTTCTCGGTTTTATAGGCAACCGATGAAATTAGGCTTTCACGCTCGGTTTTTATTTTTGTAAATAAATTCGATTTTTCGGTAATCTCCGCATTGTACTTGTCAATATCGGAATTTATAACATTTTTGTTTTTATCGGAATTTTCAAGAAAGCTCTGTATATTTTTTATAAGCGCGCATTTTCTTTCAAGAACTTCCATATTTTTGCGGTTTGAATTAAGCCTTTCGCATATTATATTCTTCAAATCTGCGGGCGTGATATTTTCAGATATTTCAAAAAAGTTTTCCGCCACATTAGACTTTACATCAGAAAACTTGTCGTTAAATGTTTTCTGTTTTAAATTAAACTCTGTATTGATTTCGGATAAAGCCAACGAAATTTTTTTCTGCTCATCGTCCAGACGTTCCTTTTCTTCACGAGCCGATTGCAGCATTTCTTTTGTAATGTCTTTTTCATAGCCATTGAATACGAAAGGCTTTGGATGCTCTAACGAACCGCAAACGGGACACGGCTCTCCCGTAACTAATCCTTTTGCCAAAATTCCCGCTTGATTGTCCAAAAAAGCCTGCCTGAGATTTTCGTATTCATTATTCTTATATTTGAATTTTTGGCTTGATGACAGATACTCACTATTAAGTACGCTGATTTTTTCCTTACATTTTTTTAATTCGTCCCACAATGATATGACCGCTTTTATTTCCTGCAAAATAATATTCAATTTCAGATTTTCCGTATTGCATTTTTCTTTTTGTTCGGGTATATCATCCATTTCCTTTAATTTTATTCTTTGGGACTTTTCCTTGTCTTTGAGCTGCTGTAATTCTTCCTTTTTTTGATTAAATTTTCTTTGAGCGTCGGACAGTTCGTTTCCTGCCGATATTTCGTCTTTTTCCAACTCTCTTACTCTTTCAAAACATTTAAGCGACTTTTTTACTCTTTCGTCGATCCTGTTGTATTTTTCGGAACAATCATCATACAGCTTTTTTGCCGTTTCCATATCCGCCATTGTTCTTTTGACATTTAAGTCAAGAATAGGCAATGATTCCTTTTTATCACGCAAATCGGCTTCATTTTTTTCCAAACTGCTTTTTGCTTCGGAATACAGCTCATATTTTGGCTTTATTTCGTATGCCGAACGGAGTTTTTTTATAAGGTGTTCCGTTTTATGTATCCGTTCCTCTTTTGACCTGTAATCCTCAAGATCTTTTTTCGCCTTGTCGAACTTGTTGAAATAATCAATAAGCGTTGCCGCTTTTTCCCGTTCCAGCTTTTTTTCATCTCTCAGCCTGTCCGCCGTTTCATATTCTTTCTTTGATTTATACAAGACCTCATTCATCCAGTCACAAAACTTTCCAAATTCCGAAAAAAAGTCATCGGCATAGGTTATTTGATTATGTATTATTTTGTTTCTTAAATCAAAGATTTTTTCCGAATTTTCGTAGTCGTCGGATATTTCAACACTTGCAACAATATGCGAAATTTTTATTTGCAAATCGTGTATTTCTTTCTCTTTCTCTTTTTTTCTTTTATCAAACTCGTCGATTATATCCCTGTACAGCTCAGTATTGAACAGCTTTCGGAATATCTCCTTTTTTTCGTTTGATTTTGCACGGAGAAGCTCCATAAATTCACCTTGTGCAATCATTGCGATTTGCATAAACTGATTTTTTGTAAGACCAACTATCTCAATCAGTTTTTTATTTGTTTCTTTGCTCGGATATTCCGTTCCGTCCGGCATAATCAAAGATACGGAGCTTGCCGCGTCCCTTGTTTTCTGCCCTCTCAGCGGTCCTTTTGTAGTAACTTTAATATGCTTAGGTACACGTTTGACTGTATAAACAGATGTATTTTCACCGTTTCCCTCGGAAAACGTAAGCTCAACAAACGGTTCGTTTGAATAATCTGAATATTGACTTTGCAGAAGTACGCCGTCCTTTTTGTTCAGAACAGAACTTGCTTCACCGTACAATGCAAAAACAATTGCGTCAAATATAGTGGTTTTTCCCGCTCCCGTATCTCCGGTTATAAGAAATATATTTTGATTCAATTTTTGAAAATCTATTTCCGTTTTTTGTCCGTAAGACCCGAATGACTGCATTGTTAATTTTAACGGTTTCATATCATTTCACCCCTTGGACGGTATTTATCACATCGCTTAAAATGCGCTTTTCGTTTTCGTCAAGGTCTTTTAAAAACGAACAGCACAACTCATACGGTTCAAGAACCGTTTCTTCGATATTTTCACTTTCGTAATCGGCTTTTCTGTAAATCTCACGGCGTATTTCAAGCAGATAAGGAAATGCCCTGTGCAGCTTTTCCTGCATATCTATTATATTAATATCATATTTATCCGTAAGGATAACGGTAACATAATCATTGCACGTTTCATTCAAAACTTCATTTAAAGTGCCTTTTACAACACGCACATTTCGGAGGGGTTCAAGCGGAATGGTTTTTATTTTCAGTCCGTCATTTTTTCCGAACATCTCTACCGAAACTATTCCCTTGCTTTGACCCGCCTCACTTACAGAACAAGCAATCGGTGTTCCGGAGTAACGTATTTTAGGGTCACCTACGACCATAGGCTTGTGAATATGACCGAGGGCGGCATATTCAAAACATTCAAGTATGTCGGCGGATACCTCGTCAATATTTCCCACGGTTCGTATTTCCGAATCCATACGTTCGGTATCATCGGCACTTTTTCCCTTTGGAAGATAAAACTGATGACTTACAATAACATTTCTTTCGTTTAAATCAATATTTTCACGCTTTATAAGACGGTGTACGGTTTCATTGTACGACAGATTTTCCTCCGTACCGAGTACCCTCCTTACTGTTGAAGGTTTAACAAACGGCAGAAGATAAAAATTAACTTTTCCGTATTCATCGTTTAATGAAACCTTTTGTATATACTCATCGGGAGTTACGGGAGGAACGCCTATCATATACAAATTATTTTTTGAAAGCAAATTTCGGAAACAATTTAATCTTGCGGCACTGTCGTGATTTCCGCTTATAATCATTATTGACGCTTTTGGCAGTGCCGATGTGATGTTATTTATAAATTCGTCAAAAATTTCCGTTGATTCGGCAGATGGTACAGCCTTGTCATAAATATCTCCCGCAATTAAAATCGCATCAGGTTTTTCCTCGGCAGCCCTGTCGATTATCTGTTTAAGGATATACTCGTGGTCCTCTTTTAAATCACGGTTAATCAGTTTCAACCCGATGTGCAAATCGGATAAGTGAAAAAATTTCATTGTTTGTCACCGCCGTTAAAATTATAGCTTGTATTCATAGACATAATCGTCCATAAAAAATCCGTTTCCTATGTAATTTTTCTCTTTTCTTATTTCGGAAAAACCCAACTTTTCATAAACGTATTTTGAAACATTGAACTTGTTTACGTTTAATGTTACAGACGGTAAATTATTCTTTTTTGCGTTCTCTTTGACAAAATCCATCATAAGGCGGGAATATCCTTTTCCGCGTTCCGTTTTTTCAAGGTAGAATTTGCTTAGGTACAGCTCGTTTTCTCTTTTGTAAAAAGCTAAAAAGCCTATTCTTTTATTTTTATTGCAAACAAAATAATATTCGTATCCTTTTGAAATCTGTTCCTTTATTGATTCGGCTGACTGAAATTTTTTAATCATATAATCATTTTGTTCGCTGCCGATAATGGGGTCATAATAATCCTTTATGATTGAAGATGCAAAGGACGACATTTCCTCAATACTTTTGTCATCGTCAAAATTGACCGCGGTAAATATCATAACATCACCTTTTTAACTTAGAAAATCGGATATTTTAATTATGTTCCCGTCAAGCGACGCTTTTTTCAATTTACGTTTTTCATATTCGAGCTTCAAAGAAAAGAACGGGTAATCCTGTGCAAGCAGTTTCAAAAAGATTTTATCCCCCTCCCATACGGGAAGTTCGTTTAATACTTTTTCTTTTTCTGTCCATTGAAGCTCGCCCTCGTCGCTGTCGGTAATTTCTCCCGAAAATTTGTCTGCCGTAAACAAAAACATATATTCATACACGTTTGAGTCGGAAAACGTGACCATTCCCCTGAATTTATAATCTGTCAGCTCCAAGCCGCTTTCCTCTTTTACCTCGCGCACAACACATTCTTCGGGACTTTCACCCGTTTCTATGTGTCCGCCGAGCCCCAACCAAAGATTTTGGTTGAAGTCGTTTTGTTTTTTTGTCCTGTGAAGCATAAGATATTTACCGTCTTGTTCAATATAGCACAATGTCGTAAGCTCAGGTACCATTTATAAAAACTCCCCGCAAATTATTTTAAGATTTTATCTGTTGTCTATTTTTTCGGGATAAAGATCGTGGTGCGAAAGCCTTTCCCACGCGAGCTGCTCCCATTTGGTACCCGGTATGCCGTAATTGCAGTACGGATCAATGGAAATTCCGCCTCTGGGCATAAATCTTCCCCAAACTTCAATATATTTTGGTTCCATAACCTTTATAAGATCTTTCATAATTGTATTTACGCAATCCTCGTGAAAGTCACCGTGATTTCTGAAGCTGAATAAATACAGTTTCAGCGATTTGCTTTCAACCATACGTTCGGCAGGAATATATGAAATATAAACAGACGCAAAATCGGGCTGTCCCGTTATAGGGCAAAGTGTGGTAAACTCGGGGCAGTTAAATTTTACAAAATAGTCGTTTTCGGGATTTTTGTTTGTAAATGTTTCAAGAACATTCGGGTCGTAATCAAACGTATATTTTGTGTTTTTATCTCCCAAATGCGTAACGGAGGTTTCTTTTTTTCTGTCGATTTCGCTCATATTTTTTCTCCTTTTTTCATTGCAGGGTCATCAATACCGTTTTGCTTAAAGGCTTCCGCTCTGTCACGGCAGGTTCCGCATATTCCGCACGGAACGTCCCCTCCCTCGTAACAGCTCCAAGTAAGCTCATAAGGTACTTTAAGCATAAGACCTGTTTTTACGACTTGCGCCTTTGTCATTTTTACAAAGGGCGCCTCAATTTTTAATTGTTTTCCGCTGCCGATATAAACGGCACGGTTCATAGCCTCGTTAAATTCATCGCTGCAATCGGGATATGCGTTTCCGGCGGCGTCGTCGCTGTGCGCCCCGTAATAAATTATTTCGCACCCGTATGAAATCGCTATACTTGCCGCAGACGATATAAAAAGCCCGTTTCTGAACGGCACATAAGTGGAAACAGGCTTACCGTGCGTATGTAAAATTTGACTTGCATAACTTTCCTTTGGAATATCCCGATTTGAGCCGGCAAGGAGAGAACATTCCGAACCCTCAAAAATCAAAGCAAGATCCAGAGTTTTTAATTCTACCCCGTAATATTCGGCAATCTTTTTTGCCGCTTCGATTTCCTTTTTATGCTTTTGACCGTAAAATACCGAGAGCGCAAGAACCTCGTCCTTGCCGTATTTGTCCACCGCAATACCAAGACATGTAGCCGAATCGACACCGCCGCTTAAAAGTACCGTCGCTTTCATAAAAATCCCTCCTTAATCTAACATTGCGATAAGCCTATCGTTTGTTTTAAATTCTCCGAGCAGGGTTTTGGTCACTGTTTTTGCCGATACGTTTTTTATTCCCCTTGCGGTCATACAGCTATGTGAACCGCTTATTTTTACACCGACGTCTTTCGAGCCGGTCGCTTCCGATATTATTTCGGCAATATCCGCTCCGAGCCGCTCCTGAAGCTGCAGCCTTTTGGCAGCCATATCGCATATTCTTGCTATTTTGCTTAATCCCAAAACTTTCCCGTTGGGGATATATGCAACATTGACATACATATCATACATAAGGGCGATATGGTGTTCGCAGTAACTGAAAACCGAAATATCCTTCATAACAACAACAGATTCGGACTGCAATTCATTTTCCGTGTCGAATGTTTTTCCGAACATTTGGGCAATTTCGTGATTGGAATACTGTATTCCCTCGAATACCTCTTCAAACATACCGGCAACACGCTGAGGCGTTTCACGAAGTCCCGGTCTATCCGGATTTTCGCCTATTGCCTCAAGTAAACCTCTTATATGGTACTCTATTTTTTCTTTATCCATTTTAAACGCCTCTCTTTTCCGGATCCCAGATATATTTGTGAAGCTGAAGCTGAAGTCTTGTGTCGTTAAGCTCGTTTTCCTTCATAAAATCCACTATTTCCGCAGGATCGATTTTGCCGAATACGGGGCTGAAATAAACAAAACATTTTTTTTGCAATGAATATTTTTTTATAATATCCGCCGCACGCACAAGATCGGTTTTATCGCCTGCCACAAACTTTATCGTATCGCTGTGAGTAATACAATCAAAGTTTTCCAAACACATTAAATGTTCCATTTTGCTCGACGGAAGTTTATAATCAACAGTAAAACATGGCCGATATTTTTGGCCGACAAAATTTTTTAACGGCAAACTGCCGTTTGTTTCGATTTCAACACAATGATTCCCTTTCATAAGCCCCTCGACCAGCTTGTACAGTTCCTTTTGAAGCATAGGCTCTCCGCCTGTTAATGTTACGTTTTTTACGCCCGTATCATCGGCATACTTTATAATTTCTTCAAGAGTCATTTTTTGTGTTGGAACATTATCTGTGTTCGCCCAGCTTGTGTCACAATACGGGCAATTTAAATTACAGCCTTTGAACCTTATGAACACCGAAAGCTCACCGGCTTTTGTTCCCTCTCCGTTAATGCTTACAAATTTTTCGGCAATTTCGTATTCCGTCATTTAAACAGCCTCCGTATCCGATTCCCTGTACACCGCACAATTTTCGGGTGTTTCGTAAACCGCGACGCTTATAACGGGCAAATTCGTTTCTTTCAGAAAATCAAAAAAATATTTCGCAAAATTTTCTGCGGTAGGTCTGAACGGAACCTCGGTTATATTAAAATTTTCATTTTCAAGAGCGACGACAGTTTCAGGCTTGAAAGAATTTTTTTCATATATAAGTGTATGGTCAAATTTAGACGCAAGCTCCTTTACTGCGTCCTTAACTTCACCAAAGTCCATCAGCATACCTTTTTTTACTCCGTATTCGTGCAGTTTATCTCCATTTACGGTTACTTCAATAACCCAACGGTGTCCGTGAATGTTTGCACATTTACCGTCATAACCCGATAAAAAATGTGCGCTGTCAAATGAAGCCGTAGTTTTTAAAAAATACATAAAAATCCCCTTAAAAATAATAAACGCAGACACTGGAACGTGACCGCGCCCGATACCGGATAGATATTGTTCAAAAATCAATATGGATTACGGAAAGAATAATTTATAATAATATATTTCCGCTTGCCCGGGTTTTGTTTTATGACAGGATGGCGCAAACGAACTGTCAAAGCAACTTTACTCAAATATCATTATATTTTATGCCGGCTTCTTTGTCAAGAAAAAGACAATATCGTCAATTAAACGATGTAGTTTTTGCAAATTAGTTTTATCCGAATTTGGTACAGGCTCGATTATGCGAACGGGTACAGCCATACAAAAAAACACGTCGGCATTACGAACATAATCGTTTTGCCTCCGTGCTTTTTATATGGTTTTATTTTGGAATTTTTCTTATATATTCATAAACACGACTGCAGCTGTTTTCGTCAAAATAAGGATAAAATTCCTCAATGCGTTTTATATACTTGGGATCATTTCCGCAGTCATTTTCAATTTCGGCAATCATAGCGTTTACGGTACTGTCAAGATCGTAGCACACGGGACCGAAACCGTTGTCCTCATAACTGAAATAGCCTTTTTTATATGCGTGTTCGCCCGCAAAAAACTCATCTTTATCAAATTGAGAATATACAATCGGCTTTTTCAAATATGCAAAATCGAAAAATACGCTTGAATAATCGGTGACAAGAAGTGATGACTCCGTAAATTCCTTTTGGTAATCCACATAGCCGTGGTTGACCGTAAAAACATCGTTCGGAGTAAAGTCAACATATTGCTTTGTATGCGACGGGTGCATACAGAAAAGTCCCTTATAGCCGTGTTTTTTCATACAATCACACAAGCGTTTGTCACTTATAAGAGAATTGTAAAAACGGAAATAATCCGTATTTTTAAATCCGTCATAATAAATGCTTTCGCCCGTCGAGGGATCGTAACTGCCTTTTATACTTTTTCTCCATGTAGGAATAACAAGTATCTTCTTTTCTTTTGATTCGGACGCTTGTTCCTTTTGCATACGGATAAGGTTGTCATGACGCGGGAACCCCGACAGTATAGGAATATCGGGAGAATAATAATAGTTGCCCTCGCAAAAAGACTTATATTCGGGTCTGCCCGCCGTAACCAAAGCCTTTATATTTTTGTTGTATTTGCATACCCAATCGGATAAATCGTCCTTTGTTACGCCGTGCTGTAAAAATACATAGTCAAAATTATATAAATCCGAAAGATATTTTTTGTCATTGTTAAAGGCATTGATTACATATTCGTTTCCGCTTGAAGAAATAATCTTGTCGGAAAGCAGAAAATAAAGTCTGTACAGCGGCGTATCATACGGTATGACCTTGCCGAAACCTTTCATTTTCTTGTAATCTTCGCTCGATTTGTTTATATAATAATAAACGTTTATATCCTTTGGCTTTATTGAATTTATATATTTAAAAAGGTGTTCGCCGTTATCGTTTGCTTTGTTAACGCGGTCAGAAATAAGCCATATTTTCTTTTTGTAAAGTTTGTTGAAAAGATGATACAGCTTACGGTATTTTATAAGGTACCCTTTTCCGTTCCTGCGCAATGATTTTTGGTACAGCCTTTCAAATTTGGCGAATGTTCTATGCGAATAGGGAATCGACCACATACATCTTCCCTTTAATTTAAGAATAAAATTATCCTTGACATAATATCCGTCCTCAACGGGAGGTATATGGGCGAATTTTCCCAATGAGAAATAAATATCTTTATTATATTCTTCGTTTCCGTTTCCTTTATAGGTAAAGAACAGTTTCAGCTGGGTTTCCTCGTCTTTTACAAGAGGTATCGCAAATTTCATTGCCCTGCCTTTTTCAATTATACCGTCCATAACCTCAACATCAAACCTTGCACAGTCATAGTATGTCGGACGGTATATTTCCTCGCCGTAACAGATAAAAAAATCATAAGTATCGTTTTCAAGCCAGCAATTATCTTTACCCTCAATATACAAAACATTGTCTATAATATCAATGAAAGAAAATACAGCTAACGTCTTGGCATTGACAAGATTCAGAACAGAAAAATTATCATAGAGCAATCTGTTGTGATCAAACACGAGTTTTTTTCTTATATCCTCTCCGTGCTTTAAAGAGAGAGCATATATTTTCATATTCATATACATACTTTTTTGGTTCAAAATTACCCTGTCGTCAATATTAGAAAGAATATCGACAAGAATTTTGCGGTATTTTTCATACTGCGGTTCGGGCAGAAGATTTTTTAAGGGTTTTTGTATACGCCACTGCAAATCGTACATTATCATATACTGAACGTACTCTATAATTCTTCCGTATTTTTCTATGGATTTATTCATAAGATCCTTATGAAAAAATTCGGGAGAATCAAAATAATAACTTTCCGATTTCAATTCATTTTGGAGAGCCGATGACTCGTCGGGACGTTTTCTGTAAAGATGAACGGCGCCGCGTACAACGCCGACGGTACATTTTTCGAGTATTATGGAGTTTACAAACTGCGCGTCCTCCCCATACTTCAAATTTGTATAAAAACGGTTTTCCCCGATCGCGTCGGCTTTTATAAAAGCTCCCGTAACATCCATTTGAATGAACTCATAATCGGTTTTCAAATCTAAAACACAGGTCTTTTTAAATTTATAGTCAAGGCGATGGAATCCGTTTTTTGCGTCAAAAAACCTTTTCCGTGCGCCTACCACATCGACTTCATCGTAATGTTCTTCAAAAAAAACATTTACCCTTTCAAAGGCAAGAGGATCCCAACAGTCGTCAGAGTCAAGAAAATTTACATATTTGCCCTCTATATATTTGATTCCCGTATTTCTCGCGGAGCTTACGCCTGCGTTTTCCTGTTTTACATATATAATATTGTCGGGATATTTATTTTTGTAGGAAAGGCAAATTTCCTCACTGTTGTCGGGGCTTCCGTCATTCACAAGAATAATTTGTATATTTTCAAACCCAATGGACTGGTTTATGACAGACTCAATCGTTTCTCCGACATATTGCTCAACATTATAGACCGGTATAATGACCGAAAATAAAAATTTATAATTTTTTTCCGTATTTTCATCTATAATTTTATTGCTCATCTGTAATATTCCTCCTGCCTGTTCGGCATTTTTTAATAATCAATACTCCGATGTCAACAAGCCGGTCCGACGGCGGTTTTACATTCACGGAACCACGGCATTTACCTCCGTAAATACAGTCGGTAAATCCCTCTTATAATTCAAAGCCTGATTTTTCGGGCAGCAGCTTTTGGAAAGCGTCTATAACCTGTTGTTTTTGCAGTTCAAAATTGCTTGTCCTTATAGTATCGTTTACACAAATCAGTTTGTACCTTCCCGTTGATATAGAATCCAACATTTCGGAAAATATTCCGTCTTTTATATGGAAACAGCGTCCGATTTTTGTACTGCGCGGAACAGCTTCTCCCTCGCATAGCTGCCAAAATTTCATAAGCCACTGGTTGCAGTTGTTTTTGGTTCTGAATTTATCCATACAGGTAAGATCAAGCGTTTCTCCCTCAAGCTCCCATACCTTTTCAAATGTGCTTTTCAAAAAATTACTCGGTAAATGGTTATAATATATACCCGGAAACCATGGCCACATATTAAGGGCGGTGGTTTTTATGACACGTTTGGAGCCGTTTTTCAAGCTAAACCATTTTCGTTTTGCCTTTGTCTTAAAGAGCTTTCTTTTGTTGAAATGAATGTTTATAAGCTCCATATCGTTGCCGTTAAAAAAGCCGGCGCTTTTTCTTCCGAAGAAAATACAGTCCAAACCGTAGGTATCCATAGGGTGACCGTTTTTAAAGAAATTTTCCGGCTTTACCGGCGCCGTAACAAACATATCGTCGTTGAAGTATACAAACTGTTCGGCAAGACCTTCTATTCTGTGGAGGTTCAATTCAATTGTATTTGCGTTAAATGTAGGAAGATAAGCGGACGGTATATAATCCTTATGGTTAACTATATTGAGTTTTGGGTGATTCGTATTAAGCCACGGCGGAAGATGTCCCCATGTTACAAAATGAATTTTGTTTACCCAAGGGGCAAATTTTTCAATCCCCCTGAACCAATATTGAAGGTTGTCCCAGCTTCGGTAACGTATAACGGTATTATCACCCCGTTCGTTTGACGAATCATATTTATTTTTCTCTTTCTGCCATTCGGGGTCGTTCCCGTCAACCCAAATCATAACAAAATCAATTTTATCCAATTATTACACCGCTTTTCCTTTAAATTCCGTTATTTTTAATTCTGAGCCGGCAAACCGGATTTTTGAATCGGTTTATTCCGGCAGCTTCGGCGCCGTTTTTAAACATAAATCAAAAAATTCATTTACAGTTATTTTTTACACTTTCATCAACTGATATTACTGTAATTTATTATATTTTATATTATAAATTATGTCAAGAAACGGCAGGTTCCGCGTCTAAAATTTTATTACAGAATTTTACCGCCTTGTCGGAAATAAATTTCAAAAACTTGTTCCAACGCACCAACCATTGTATCAGCATAATGACAATGGAAATTAACAGCGATACCGCAAGAACGAACAGAAATATAATTGACCAATTACCCAATGAGTAAGCAATGTCCTTGAACCAGACGTATCTTACGAAAGTATGAACAAAGAAAATATTTGAAGAATGTTTCCCCAAGAATGACAGCACCGTGTTTAAAATCGGAATATCGCATATAAATTCGTATATATAATAAATAAAATATACAGGGAGGAGCGAGCTTATGAAATAGAAGAAATATTTTTCGCACCAATCCGTTTTTCTGAATATAACAAGAAAGACCAATACAGCCGTCAAAATGACCAGCTTTATTATTTTACTTACAACCTTATTTTTTACGGGGCTTGCTTTTTTAAGTCTTTCAAAAATTTTGAGGTCGGCAATTATTATACCCATCGGAATGGTAAGGAGCCAGCGCGTCATATTTGTAAGACCGCCTGCCGACAAAAACGAACTGTCCAGCAAAACGGGAACAACAATGTAAGGCACGACACAAAAAACGCCGAATTTTTTATAAAGTCTTACGGTCAACGGCAGTAAGAAAATAATTACAAGCGCAAAGCTCATATACCACCATGTTCCTATCATCAACTTTGAGCCTATAAAGCCGGCAACGCCGAACATATCGGCTATAAAATTAAAGAAAAAGCCTATATCCGTACCGTATGGGTTAAAATCGGTAAATATAAGAGTGGGAACAGTACACAACAAATAAGGAATAAGAAAGGAACCGAGAAGTGATATGGTTCTTTTTGTAATAAATTCCGAAGAAGTACGGTTATCAAGTTCAAGGTTCCTGTTTTTAAACATAATTGTTTTTGTGAGTCCGTATGAGGATAAAAACGCAAACATACCCACGCATATATTCATACTTTCAAACAAATAAAAAGCTGTACTGCGTGAAAACGGAGCAAGACTGACATCGTATCCGCAAAGTCTGTCAGCGGAAGAAAAACAATGGTAGCAAATAAGAAATATAATTGCGATACCCTTTACGGTCAAGGTATCTTTTTTTGAAAAATCGTATGTCAATTAATCCACTCCTTAAAGTTCAAACGAAGATTTTTTCGGTAAAATCAAATCGAAACATTCCTTTACGATTTGTTTTTTTTCATCGAAATTAAGAGTCCTCGGCGTATCGTTTATACAAACGAGCTTGCGGCTCTGTTTTTTTAACGTTTGGCAGAGTGCATCAAAATTTTCCTCTTTTATGTGATAGCACTCTCCTATTTTGTCGGAACGCACAACACATTCGCTTTTGCAAAGCTGCCAATATTTCATAACCCACTGATTGACGTTGGATTCTGTTCTGAATCTGTCACTGCACGTTTTATCAAGTATTTCATAATACTTTTCCCATACCTCATTAAACGTACTTTTGGTAAAGCTCGACGGTAAATGATTGTAATGAAAACCCGGAAACCATTGCCACGGATAAAGTATCATTGTTTTAAACACAACTCTTGCCCCGTTTTTTATATTGAACCATTTCCCGAAATTCTTCATAATTATTTCATGCTTGTTTTTAAATTCGGTATTGATTATTTCAAGATTTGAACCGTTAAAATGACCGGCACTGTCATGCCCGAAATAAACGCAATTAAGACCGTAAGTATCGCAGGGCTTACCTTTTTTAAAGCAGTCGTCGGGAGTGATTTTGTTAATAATAAACATATCGTCATTAAAATACACAAAATGCTCGCTCAGACCTTTTATTCTGTGCATATTCAGTTCTATTGTATGAGAACTGAATGTCGGCAGATATTTTTGGGGTATATAGTCCCTATGGTTAACTATGACAAGTTTTTGATGGTTGACATTCAGCCATTTCGGCAAGTGTCCCCATGTAATAAAATAAATTTTATTTACCCACGGGGCATAGTTTTCCACTCCCCTGAACCAATACTGCAAATTGTCCCAATCTCGGTAACGCACGGAGGTATTGCTGTCATTCATTACCGCAGACGGGTCATATTTAGCCTTTTCGGCTTGCCATTCGGGGTCGTTTCCGTCAACCCACGGTATAACGAAATCTATTTTTTCGTCTTTCCCCATAAATTACAGCTCCTTAATCGCTTTGTAGTTGCGCTCACAATTGTTTGCGTCATATAAGTCGAAAAATTCGTTCTGTCTGGAAATATATTTTTCGGGATTTTTAAATTTATCGGAAACGGCACATTCAAATTCGTCAAGGGCGTCGTTCAGATTGTAGCACACTTTTCCGAAACCGTCTTTTTCGTAACTGAAATATCCTTCGGGATATTGACCGTGACGGAAATCCTCATAGTCGAACTGATAATACATAAGCCGTTTTTTCATATATGCAAAGTCCATAGCAATACTCGAAAAATCCGTAATCAAATACTCCGACTCTTTGAGAAGCGTTTGTACGTCATATTCGGGCCACGCCGCAACCGTTATACATTCATTGTTCACATTAAAATACCCGATAAATTTCTGCATATCTCTGTGCGGATAAAATATCATCTTGAGATTATTGTCTTTGAGTATTTTTTTCAGCCGTTCACTGCTCAAAAACTCACTCCAAGCACGAAAATATTCGGTGTTCCGAAAGTCGGAAACATCTTCTATTTCATCGGACGCCGAAGTCGGAGCGGCAATCCAATTCCTCCAAGTCGGCATCAATAAAATTTGACGCGGCACTGTCTTTGAATCGTGGAGGTTGTCGAACCTGCATAACCCCAATTGCTTAACATAACCGTCGGGATAGCCATATTTTTCTTTTACAAAATCCGTTTCACGCTTTGTGCTGCACACAAACATTCTCATCATGGTATTTTTATAGTGCAAAAAAGGCATATCATCTTTTATAATTCCATGCTGTAAAAATATTCTTGTGTTTTTTATAATTCGGTTTACCTCCATAACATAACAGACCGCCGCATTTGGTTTTCCGCCTTTTTGCGAGCTTATGTTTTTTTCGGCGGATAAATACAGTATCCAGTGCTTTAGAGTGCCGTAATTGACTACCTTTCCCAAATTTTTTACCTTATCATAATCAGGCGATTTTTTGCTTATCGCATAAACAACATCTTGTTCGGGATGTTGTTCGCAAATATATTTAAACAGCCAATAGCCGTTATCTCTTGCCTCATTTTTATTATCGCACAAAAGCCACATATTCCTGCGAAAACGTTTGTAAACAAGTGCAATCGGGAATGCTGCTGCAAAAAGAAATATATGACAAATATCACTGAGTTTTACTCTTTGCAGCTTTTGCAGAAAAGTTTCTTCCATTATTTTCCTCCCAAGCCCAAACAAAATTTACGAGGTAAATCAGCATTGTTTAAAGAACATCGGGCAGGCGTTTTTTCAAACGATTATAATTGAAAATGCCTATAAATATTACAAAAACAAATTCAGCCAAAAATATTGCGTTTTCCCACAAAGGATGTACCGGACCTTGGTCAAAGCCTTCAAAAAACCACTTGTCACATATCATAGCCTTGCGGTAACCGTTGCAGAAAAATGTCATAGGGTTGAAAAGCAAAATAGTCCTTACAATTTCCGAATCAAGCGTATAGGAGTTGTAACCTACACCCGAAAGCCAGAACAAACCCGACATTATTGTTGTAACAAAGCTCTCGAAATCCTTGCTGAAAGCGCTCATTGGAGCGAGCGACCATGTAAGGCATAGAAAGAAAGCGAACATTAACGGGGCGTAAATTAAAAGCTGAAGATTGTATATACTCGGCATAATACCGACTAATGCAAGGTAAAGATAACCTATTGAGAAAAGAAAAATATGAACATAAAATTTTGATATTGTCGTATATGTCATTATGCAGGAAACCGGAAAAGAAATTTTGTTTACAAACTGCCTGTTTGAACGGATACATTTACTGCCTGCCGAAATGGTATCACTCATAAAGCACCATGGCAAGAATCCAACCATAAGGAAAATAAAAAAAGGCACACCCATTTCCTGTCTGCCTGCACCGCCGCGAAGTCCGACGGTAAAAGCAAACCAGTATACAAAAAGCTGAAAAAGCGGTTTCATTATTGCCCACGCCGGTCCGATAATCGCACCTTTATAGTTTTTTATAAGGTCGTCCTTTGCGAGCATAAACGTCTGTTTGCCAAAGCCTTTATGTTCCCTTGGTATTGCAAGCAGCCCGTCTTTGATTTTCGCAAAAAAGCCCATCTTTTTTGATTGATGATTTATAATTGTATTCATTCATTTCCCTCCGAGGTTTTTGAATTATTCTTCACACATCTCTTGACTTCTTCTATTTTTTCCTGTGCCGAACCGTCAAGTCTGCTTTTCCAAAACGGCATATACATAAGTCCTGCCATTGTTCCGAATCCGTATACAAAATGCAGCATAAAAAAAACAAAGGGAAGCAAAAGCAGCCATAAACTTTTTTTGGACGGTATTACCGCCGTAACGGTCATAATAATATCTGCCGCCGCATACAGAACGGCAAGTGCTATAAGAGGAAAAAACAAATGAACCATACCCGTCAAAAGCCCTGTTATACCCAGTAATACGAAAAGCACAAGCGCAAACACAAAACAAAACGGCACAAAGTGAAACACGGAAAGACATTTTGGACATACGCCCAACGTCATTCCTATCCATTTGCCGTTTCCGTATTTTTGTTTGAGCATAGACGACAGAGTTCCCCTAATATGCTGATAAGATATAATTTTGTTTCCCTGACATATTTTATACCCTGCCTGCCTTACACGAAAATGGAACTCGTTATCTTCCGTTCTGCCCAAATCCTCATTAAAGCCTCCGACTTTTTCAAAAACCTCTCGTCTGTATGCTCCGTGAAAAACGGACGAAACATATTTTTTATCTTCTGCGGTTTTCCGTCTGTAACCTGCGAATGAACTGCCGAACATTGAGTTTTCCGCAAGAAAAAGCATTTCCTTAAAAGGCGTCGGATCGTTTATTTTATTCGGGCGTGCACCTCCGCAGACATATTCCCCGCTCTTTATCAGCTTTACGTTTTCCGAAATAAAGTCAGGGGGTATTTCCGCATGGGCATCGACGCGTATAATAATTTCGCCCGAAGCGCTGCTTACGGCTTTGTTCCACCCTGCCGCCTGACTGCGATTTTGGTTTGAAAGAACCTTGACGTCAATATAACCGTTTTTGTTATCCTCGGCAAAATCGAGGAATATTTGCTTTGTGGCGTCGTCCGACTTGCTGTCAACAAGCACTATCTCCGTTTTGTTATGAGGGTAAGTCTGAGCCTTGACCTGAGCCAAAAGCTCACCTGCCACCTTTTCTTCATTATAGGCAATTATGCAAAGTGAAACCGTCATCAAAACACAGTCCTATACATTTTATTCTGTAATATTATAATTACTTATCGTTTATTTGTCAATAAATTAACAATACTTTTAATGCCGTATATTTAAACTCGATTTTTATTTTACAATTTTACACGATATGTATATTATTCCCCGCTGCCGTGTCTTTAGTTCTCCGAAACAATTTTATCATAAAGCTCCCGTACATTTCTTACGATTACGGATGCGCCGTTTTTTTTCAGGAACTCCGTATCCCTAAATCCCCAGCTTACCGATATGCAGTCAGTGCAGGCATTTTTCGCCGTGAGTATGTCTATGTTGGAATCCCCTATATATACGGCGTTTTCGGGTGCGGTTTCAAATTGTGACAGTACCTCGTTTACGGAATCGGGTGCGGGCTTTCTCCGCACATTTGTCCTTTCACCGATACAGACGTCTATCAACCCGTCAAAATATTTTTTGCACAGGGATTTTACCGCAAAATCCGCCTTGTTGGAAACAACTGCAATTTTTATTCCTTTGCTGCGCAGCTTTAAAAAAAGCTCGGTGATACCGTCGTATTCTTTTGTTGAATCGGCATTATGCTCTTTATAATACTCACAAAAATCCTCATACACGTTATTTATAAGAACATCGTCACTGTTGTTCGGCACGGACCTTTTAATAAGCGTCAGTATACCGTTGCCGACAAAATTTCTTATCTCATCTATCGACCTTTCGGGGCAATTATATTTCCCCAGAGAATGGTTTACGCTGTCCGTAAGGTCTTTAAGAGTATCAAGTATCGTTCCGTCAAGGTCAAAAATCGCAAGCTGATATTTCATTAAAATATACTCCTTATAAATTCTATACATTATTTTTACGCCGCTTATTCAGCGAGCCGTAAAATTCCCCGTCATTATACTTTTATCCCGTTTCTTCAAATAAAAAAGTGTTCCCACATTCGCAGCAGCCGAAATGAGTATTAACATCTGCGGACAGAACCTCACACGCATTGCTTAAAATTTTGTTTGGTTCATTATTACCGCAAACCGTACAGCGTATAACTTTACCGCACAGAAATGCACTGCCGTCCTTTATTGAAAAAGCATCGGTATTTGAATTTGAAAGAATTTTTTCGGCGTCGGTTATGTCAATATCTTCGCCGTAATCATCAAGTAAAGATACAACTTCGCCGTATGCGCCGAGTTTAACAGTTTCTTTTTTTATGTCAAATATATCCGTAAGAGTCATAAAATATCTCCGTCACTTTACAAAATCAGATTATAAGAAACGATTCAGCTTTTCGTCATATTCAAAACCCGATGCCGACAATTTACTTATAATTTCAGCCTCATCTATATTTTTATCATCACACAAACTCCGCAAATTCGGGTAAAAATCTCTTAGCTGTGTGTTTAAATATGACATAAGCATAAACGGGTCATTAGGTATTGACACAATAAACCACCTCATAAAGAATTATTATATTTATAATATAACAAAAAAGGAAAAAAGTTTCAAGCAGTAATAAAATCAATAAATACATCAGTACAGGTATTTGACGTATTCACGCCGCCTACGCTTAACAGGGGCGTGAATCTCTTGTCAATCAGGCTAAATCCGACATAATCACGGAATACTCTCTCACATATTTTGAATTTTTCAAAATACACCTTTATCATTCATATATGCTTTAATACCTTTTTCCAAGCGGAACAATCCGTCCTCTAAAACAGAACGGGGACAAGCAATATTCATTCTCATAAAATTTTTGCCGCAGGAACCGTATTGACTTCCGTTCGACAGATATAAACCCGTGTTTTTTCTGATATAACGTGCCGCATCGGCTGTCGAAGATTTTATGCCGGAGCAGTCAAGCCATAACAGATAGGTTGCCTCGGAAGGTACGACATATATTTCAGGTAACCTTTCAGCAATAAATTTTTCGGTAATTTTCTTATTTTCAAAAATATAGCAGCGCAGTTCATCAAGCCATTCTCCGCCCTTTGTAAATGCGGAAATTGCCGCTTCTGCCGAAAATACATTAGGCTCCGCCGCCTCGTCGGTATTAAGCGCCCTCCAAACCTTATGACGCAGGTTTGCGTTCGGAACCATAACGGCGGCAGTTTGCAGACCTGCCAAATTAAATGCTTTTGACGGAGAAATACAGGTAATGCTGTTTTCCATACATTTTTCCGAAACAGATGCAAACGGAACATATTCCTTTGACGGGTCAGTCAAGTCACAATGTATTTCATCTGAAAGCACGATAACGTTATATTTTGAACAAAGCTCCCCTATTTGCTCAAGAGTATCTCTGTCCCAAATTTTCCCTATCGGATTATGCGGATTGCACAGTATCATCATCGAGGTTTGAGGGTCGGACAATTTTCTTTCCAAATCTTCAAAATCAATTTCATATTTTCCCGAATTATATTTCAGTTCGCTTTCCAAAACCTGTCTGCCGTTATTTAAGATAGAGTTGAAAAAAATATTATACACGGGAGTTTGTACCAATACATTCTCCGCAGGCGTAGTCAGCTTACGGATAATGCAGGAAATCGCAGGCACAACGCCTGTACAAAATACCAGCCAATCCCTCTTTAAGTAAAAACCGTGCCGTTTTCCCCACCAATCAGCATACGCTCCGTACCATTCATCGGGTACGACAGAATATCCGAAAACTCCGTGGGCGGCACGTTTTTCTATGTCGGCGCAAATTTCGGGCGCTGTTTTGAAATCCATATCCGCTACCCACATAGGAAGTTCTCCCTCGGAAACGTCCCATTTCAATGAATTTGTGTTCTTTCTGTCAATAGGTGTATCAAAATCATATTTCATAATATATACCTCATCAGTCCGTAAAGGTCACATATACATTATCATTGCCCAATGCCTCCGCAAGCCCGTTTGGGTCGTCTATATTTCCTATCGGTGTATAACTGTATTGCGAAGTGAACGATTTATAAAAAATCACAAGGCAGTTATCTTCGTACAGCATTATATCGCCCGATTTAATTTGGGTAGGTACAGATGGAGCAGCAGGCAAAGAATCTTCAAGATAAAAATATTTTTCATTCCCGTTAAGTTCACTCATATTCAACGTCAGCGGCAGCATTTCAGCAAAAGCCTCCGCTGTTTTGTTGTCAAAAAGCTCAGCCGAAAAGGTCTTATCCCCAATTGAAATTTTTATGCTTTTCATATTGTTTTTCTCTCCGTTATCATAAATTTCCGAGTCATTTGAACTGTTACTGTTTGACCGCTGTTCAGTTTCATTCCGTGACGTTTGAACCGATTGTTCGCCGACAGAATTGTATGAGCTTTGCCGATTTTCCGTATTGCTTGAGCAGGCAGACGTCAAAAGCAAAGCGGAAACAATAAATATAATTATTGATACTTTTTTCATATAATCAAGTCCTTTAACAACGCTTTATGCAAAAATAAATTACAGGTAACGGTCTTTTTATTTCTTGTCATTATAAATTATTTTAGTTTTTGTCGGGTCTACCTTATCTTTTTCGATTATAAGCTCCGTTATTCCGTCCGCCCTGATAACTCCCTCTGAGGGATTTAATACACTGTCGATTTTTCCCGTTATATCCGCATATACAGAGGAATATTCAAACGCAAGTGAAGTATTTATCAGCTTACAGTTTTTCATTACAAGGTTGTCTATGTAACACATACCTTGGTGACTTTCAATCGTACAGTCAACAAGCGTAAGGTTTTTTGCGTTCCAGCCGAGATATTCGCCGGAAATAAACGAATTGTATACGGTAATGTTTTCACTGTTCCAAAACGCATCTTTTGACAGTAAATGCGAATCATAAATTTCAACGTTTTTTGCACCGTCAAACGAGTAATTCCCGTACAGCGTCAAATTTCGGATTTTCATATTTTCGCTGTTCATAGCAAAATAATCACCTTTTGCCGTTATTCGGTCAATGTATACTTCATTGCAGTTCCATAATGTTTCCTCGGCATTTGGGAACGACACGTTTTTTAACGTCAGGTTTCGGCAGCGTCTAAAGTTTTTTGGTGATTCGACCGCAGTATCTTCAAATGTAATATTTTTACTGTACCATATACCGGCACGTCCGTTTTCAAACAAAGTACAGCGCCTGACAACAATATTGTTTGAATACCAAATGGGATATTTCCATTTAAACATACATTCGGACAGTTCAATATTGCTGCTTTCTTTCAAAGGAGATTCACCATCGGCAAAAACAGTATCAACAATACGGAGATTCTTTCCTTGAAAAAGCGCTCTTTCCCCGCTAAAGTATGCCTGACGGTACTCTTTGATTTCATTCATTTTTATATTCCCCTATCATAACCATAAGTTTTATAATTATTTAATTTCCATAAAATCAATATTCTCTGTATAAAGAGATTACCTTGCCGAGTATGCGTAAATCATCGGTAATTATAGGCTCAAAATCCTTGTTGTGCGGCTGAAGCCGATAATATCCGTCCTCTTTATAAAAGCTCTTTACCGTTGCCTCGTCACCGATAAGTGCGACAACTATATCTCCGTTTTCGGCGGTTTCGGTTTTTACGCAAATAACCGTGTCGTTGTCATAAATGCCTATGTCACGCATACTTTCGCCCTTAACCCTCAAAGCAAACAGTTCACGTCCTGCCGATTTTTTTTTGGGAAACGGAACATACCCCTCTATATCCTCAAAAGCATATATGGGCAGTCCTGCTGTAACTTTTCCTATAATCGGTACAAAAACAGTCGGCTCACTCTCTGCGAGCTTTAAGGAACGGTGTCCGTGCTGTCTTACAAGGTAACCTCGTTCCTCAAGGGTTTTGATGTGGGCGTGGACCGTAGATGTGGATTTTAATCCAGTTGCAGTACAAATTTCCCTTACCGTGGGCGACAAACCGTTATTTATAGATTCGCGCAAATAATCAAGAACCTTTCTTTGACTTTCGCTTAATTTTTTCACATTTATCACCTACAACTTTATTATAATTATAATAATATTATTATAACACACTGTTCCATCAAATACAAACATTTGTTTTATTTTTTTAAATATATTTATCCGACCAAATATGACGAATTACCCGTCAGGCTTTTATTGATTTATCTACCGATTTATGTTATAGTAGGAATAAAGAGGTGAAGAGCAATAAACAAAACCTATAAATCAAGAATATGCACGACCAAAAACGAAAAATAAAGGAGGAACCGTATGTTTGCGATAGATTGTCATTGTCATATATACAATCACGAGATTGCGCCCCGCGCTGTTTCAAATGTGGGACAATTTTATAATATCAATATGAATTGCGGAGGGACAGCGGAAGAGCTTACGGAGATGTCAAAAATATCACCTATTAAAAAGTTTGTGGTCAACGCCGTGGCGCTTACCCCAAAACCCGTATATAAACTGAATGAATATATTGCCGCCGAATGTAAAAAACACAATGAATTTATCGGGGTCGGCACTCTCCACCCCGATATGGAAAATATGGAGGAAGAAGTTGAACACATAATATCACTTGGACTGCACGGAGTAAAACTGCACCCCGACACACAGCATTTCAATACGGACAGCGACAAGGCAATGAAGCTGTACGAATGTATTGAAAACAGACTGCCGCTTTTAATACATTGCGGGGATTACAGATATGATTATTCACACCCGCGCAGGCTCGCAAAAGTTCTTGACAGCTTTAAAAATCTTACGGTCGTCGCAGCACATTTAGGCGGGTGGTCAATATTTGAGCAGGCGGTGCCGTATTTAAAAAAACGCAGATGTTATATGGATATATCAAGTTCTATGCCGTTTATCGGAATTAAACGGGTATCTGAATATATCAAGATATACGGCGCCGACAGACTTATGTTCGGCTCCGACTTTCCTATGTGGAACCCCGTAAGCGAATACGAAAATTTTATGAAAATCAAAATGGCAAGAAATGAACGTGAAAAAATACTTTGGAAAAACGCCGCCAAAGTATTTAATATTGATTGTTCGGATTATGTACTGCAAAAAAAAGTTTTACAAATACAATCTGTTTAAAATTCGACCCCCGTACCGACAAATTTTCAGTCGGTGCGGGGGTCAAATTCAATAAGCCCCGATAAAATCTTTTATCGGAAATAACCGCAGGATACCCGAGGATTTCAGTAAATCCTATAAGGACTTTTGAAACAGCGAAAAATTTTATTTTCCGACAGCTCTCAAAAGCTCCTCGGTTTTGTCTGTTTTTTCCCAAGCAACTCTAAGGTCCTCACGTCCCATATGACCGTATGCGGCAAGCTTTCTGTAAATGGGCAGTACCAAATGGAGCCTTTCTATTATTGACGCAGGTCTTAAATCAAACACTTTTGTAACAGCCGAAACCAACGCTTCGTCGCTTACCGTACCCGTGCCAAATGTATCCACCATAATTGATACCGGCTTTGCAACGCCTATTGCATACGAAAGCTGAATTTCACACTTTTTCGCCAAACCTGCCGCAACAATATTTTTTGCTACATAACGCGCCGCGTATGCTGCACTTCTGTCAACCTTTGTCGGATCCTTTCCCGAAAATGCTCCGCCGCCGTGACGGGAATAGCCTCCGTATGTATCGACAATAATTTTTCTGCCCGTCAATCCCGTGTCCGCAACAGGTCCTCCTATAACGAACCTGCCTGTGGGGTTGACAAGTATCCTGGTATTTTCGTCTATCATTTCGAGCGGAACCGTGGCTTCAATAACATTATCAATCAAATCGGCGCGTATTTTATCAAGCGTGACATTTTCGCAGTGCTGTGTTGAAATTAAAATCGTATCCAGTCTGACAGGTTTGTCGTCCTCATATTCGACCGTTACTTGTGTTTTTCCGTCCGGACGCAAATACGGCAGAGTACCGTTTTTTCTTACCTCTGCAAGACGTTTTGCCAGTTTGTTTGCAAGTGAAATCGGCAAAGGCATAAGTTCGGGTGTTTCGTCACAAGCATAGCCGAACATAATACCTTGATCTCCGGCTCCGACACGGTTCATTACATCGGAATCCCCGTCACGAAACTCATACGAAGAGTTTACACCTCTTGAAATATCGGGTGACTGCGAATTTATGGACGAAATTACGGCGCATGTATTTCCGTTAAATCCACATTCGGGGTTATTGTAGCCGACTGAATTTACAACATATCTTGTAATTTTATCAATATCAACGTAGCAATTCGTGTTGATTTCACCCATAACATGAATAAGACCGGTAGTTGCCGTAACCTCACACGCAACATGGGCGTTCTGATCTTTTTTTAATATGGCATCAAGTATTGCATCAGAAATTTGGTCGCATAGTTTATCGGGATGCCCCTCGGTAACCGATTCCGACGTAAAAAGAAAATTCGACATTTGTTTTCTTCCTTTCTTTGATTTACCCGAAAAAAGCCGCTCGGCTTTACCGAACAGCTTAAACAGAATCTCATCTTTCGGCTCAGCCGCAGGATTTGGCACCTTGCACATTCGGCAGGTTGTCGGACGTCATAGGGCCTGTTCCCTCGGTCACTCCGGATAAGTTATATATAAAATTGCTTTTTCATTATATCACCGCAGAAAACGTCTGTCAACGACAAAATATTACCTTACGGCGGATTTTACGACAAAATAAACGGAAAAATTAAATATGCCTGTTATATGTCACCTTTCATTAATTATTGGTCCGTTTTTACCATACTGCTCTCTCCCGTTTCATAGTCTATCTCAATATTAGGCTGGCAGTTATATGCGTAAACATTAAAGCAAATTCCCTCTCCGTCATCTTCGACAGAGTATGCTTCAATTTCCACACCGCGCGCAACAAGACAGCCGCCGTCATAAATGGGTGTAGCACGGTACAAAACATGATTATCGGTTTCCTTAATATAATCCGCAACCATATTTTCAAACGGCAACATTCCCTTAACATTTAGATAACGCGTACCCGTTATAAGATTTTTCTTGTTGGCATTTTCCGCTGTAAGTTGGTAGCCTATAAGATGACAGCGGTTGTACAAATACTTACCGTCAACACAGTCATATTTTACAGTATGCCAGCCGCTGGGTTTTACCTGTCCGATACTGCCGCGTTTTTCGTTCGGCATTGTTTCCTGACCTACGCAGGCATACGCGACGCCGCACCTGCCAAGACGGTCAAGCTCACTGTATTTTTCAAAAGCCTTTGAAGTATATTCGGATTCCTTAAAATAAGGTACATTACCGTTTATCTCTACATAAGGACTGTCGGAAAAATTCGGCACCGTATCAATTGTGTATACGTTATCCGAGGAAACCGAAACAGGAGCCGTTTCTTCGGAATATTTAAAAATATCTTCCGTTGAACAGCCGCAAACAAAAACACATAGAAAGACAAGGGCGGAAATTATACGGCATATATTCCTTTTCACTTTGTATACTCCTCTCTTGTTATTTTTTTATGGGAATATCCGCAAAATTCAACGCTTGATACAAGCATATAGTTTGACATATCGAGTGTGCATTTAAAATCTGAGGGGTATTCCCTGTCCCATCTGTATACTATAAGTTTTGTTATTTTATCACTATACTTTGAAATATCAATATTTTCAACAAAGCATATATCATTTTCATTCGATTTTTCAAGAAGAAATTTTTCGAGCTTTATCCTGTCTGTAAAGTCGGAAAACAGATTCAAAGAAAAGCTGTTGATACTTATTTTTTTATCGGGGAACATTTTCATAATATCAATTATCAAAAATTTATCTCGGCTTTGTCTTCTGTTGTTAAACATCATTCCGTTTTTATTGTCCATACAAATAATTACAGTCATTTTTTCTCCGTTTTACAGCGATAAATAATATATTTTTGTTTGCCGCATATTTACAAAAAAACAAAGCCCCTAAAATGCTTACCGCACCTTTAAGGGCTTCAGTATCTTTTATATACGCGCGCCAAAAGGGACTCGAACCCCTGACCTACTGCTTAGAAGGCAGTTGCTCTATCCAGCTGAGCTATTGGCGCAAATGGAGCGGGTGATGGGAATCGAACCCACACAACCAGCTTGGAAGGCTGGGGTTCTACCACTGAACTACACCCGCACATCAGCGACGGTTATTATATTATCATACCCGCCGCAATTTGTCAAGGGTTTTTAAAAATTTTTTTAAAATTTTTTTATTTTTTTTTAATGCACACCGCAATTGACTGAATTACAGTATTTCAAGCATAATACCGCTGTCGTCGGCGGTAACTTTGATTGACGAAATTGTGCCGCTCTTGCTTTCAACAATGGCATTAGCTATCTTATCCTCGACTTCCCTACGGATAAGGTTCCGCAGGTCACGCGCTCCGCTTTGCCCGCCGTATGCTTTCTTTGCAAGGAAAGACTGCGCCTTGCCGTCAAATGTAAATTCTATCCCCTTTTCCTTTAACGAATCGGTATATTCTCCGAGCATAAGCGCGGCGATTTTTACATAGTCCTCTTCGCTGAGCTGTCTGAATACAATAATTTCATCAAGACGGCTGAGAAATTCGGGACGGAGAAATTCCGAAAGAGCTTTTCTTGCTTTTTCGCTCTTCATTTCCGATTCGGTCTTGGCAAAACCGAGAGCGTTTTCACGGCGTTCGCTTCCCGCATTTGAAGTCATAACAATAACGGTGTTGCTGAAATTGACCTTTCTTCCCTGAGCGTCGGTAAGAACGCCTTCATCAAGGATTTGAAGAAGTATATTCAGAACATCGGGGTGAGCCTTTTCTATCTCGTCAAACAGCAGAACCGAATACGGACGTCTGCGGACCTTTTCTGTCACCTGTCCTGCCTCTTCATAACCTACATAACCCGGAGGAGAGCCTATAATTTTAGAAACCGAATGTTTTTCCATAAATTCGGACATATCAAGCCTTATTAAAGTTTCCGGAGTATTAAATAATTCTTCCGACATAACCTTGACGAGTTCTGTCTTACCTACTCCCGTCGGTCCTACAAAAATAAACGACGCAGGTCTTTTTCTCGGACTTATTTGTACTCTGCTGCGTTTTACCGCCGCCGCCAACGCCTTTACCGCTTCATCTTGACCTATTACTTTGCTTGCAAGATGTTCTTCAAGCTCGGCGAGCTTATTCAATTCGTTTTCCTGAACTTTTGACGCAGGAATACCCGTCCACAACTCAATAACATGGGCTATATCATCTTCGGTGACCCACGCAGTAAGTGTCTGCTTGTCGATTTCGTTCAGTTCCTTTTCAAGTTTGGCGGCATTATACCGTACTGTTGCCAGTTTTTCGTAATCTATTTTTTCTTCCGAGGCGATATTTTCTTCTTCCGCTTTTAATTCTTTATATTTAGCGCTTTTTCTGTCATAATCCTCAAGCTCCTTGTTCCGCAGTGCCGCATAGGTGCAGGATTCGTCAAGAAGATCTATGGCTTTATCGGGCAGGAATCTGTCCGTAATGTACCGTTCGGACAGAATAACGGTCTTTCTGACTATCTGATCCGACATTTTAACACGGTGATAATCCTCATAATATGATTTTATACCGAGAATTACATCAATTGTTTCATTTATAGACGGCTCAACAACGGTCACGGGCTGGAAACGCCTTTCAAGAGCCGCATCTTTTTCTATATATTTTCTGTATTCATTATATGTCGTAGCGCCTATGACCTGAATTTCCCCTCTTGACAGAGCAGGCTTCATTATATTTGCGGCGTTCATAGAACCCTCGGATTCGCCCGTTCCGACCAGACTGTGTACTTCGTCAATAAACAGTATTATGTTTCCGTCGGATTTTACCTCTTCAATAAGACCTTTTATACGGCTCTCAAATTGTCCTCTGAACTGAGTTCCCGCAACAAGCGCAGTAAGATCCAAAAGCTGTATTTCCTTGTTTTGAAGTCTGAGCGGGACATTTCCCTCGGCTATTTTTATGGCAAGCCCCTCGGCAATTGCCGTTTTACCCACGCCGGGTTCACCGATAAGACACGGGTTGTTTTTTGTACGTCTGCTCAATATCTGAATAACACGGTCTATTTCCTTATCACGGCCTATTATTCTGTCTATTTTACCGTCCTTTGCCTTTTGAGTAAGATCGGTACAATAGGACTCGATGTGCTTGCGCTTACGCTTTTTTTGTTTTGAATTATCAGACTTATCCTTTTTGTGTTCCTTTTCGGATTTTTCATTTGACAGAGAATCGGAAGGTTTATTTGTTGAAAACAGATTTTTGAAAAACGGAGGAAATGCAGGTGCGCCTCCTCTGCTGAAATCATCGTCCTCCCCGTCCGTATCCTCGTCTATTCCGTCGGAATCATTCGGAATGAAACCTGACTCCATAAGTTCGCTCATTTGATCCTGCATCATATCAAGATCATCTTCGGATATTCCCATTTTGTCCATAATATCCGTTACGGGCTTTATACCGAGTTCTTTTGCACAAACCAGACAATAGCCTATTGTATTTGAAGCGTCGGAGGCATTTGACACAAACACAACCGCAGGTCTTTTGTTACACTTTGAACAAACCATCATTGTATATTTATCCCCTTTTTTCTTATATTTTCTTATATATATGAGTTACTCAGCATTAACCGATACTTTTAACGGTCAATTCGCTGTAATTCTCCGTGATTTAAATATGATAACATATTTATTGCTGTATTGTCCATAAAAAAATACGATTTTTTTGCTGATTTTCTTTATACCCGTTTAACCCAAACGCACAAAAGCGTCCCGTCTATATATACGGGGACAAATTTCCATTCGGACGAATACCGCAAAATTCATTAAATTACTTATAAAATCGTAATATAATTAATTCGGTCGAATATATGAAATACTTGATTACAGAAATAATAAAAACAATCGGACAGCCCCATTTATTATGTGACTGTCCGATTAAATTTAAAAACAGGTATTATTCTTCCGGTTCAAGAAGACCGTAAGTTCCGTTTTTACGTTTATAAACAACATTTATTTCATTTGTGCTGCTGTTGCGGAACATAAAGAACTGGTGACCTATCATATTCATTTGAAGAATCGCTTCTTCTACATTAAGCGGTTTTACCGAAAATGTCTTTGTACGAACCACTGCATAGTCCTCGTCGTCCATAGAAACGTCATCATATCCGGTCGGCTCGTCGGCAAAATACTGTTCAAAAGATTCGGGTTTAAGTTTTTTGCTCAATTTTGTTTTATTCTTACGAATTTGTCCTCCAAGTATATCAACAACCGCATCAAGAGCATCGTTCATTTCAAGAGCCGTACTTTCGGCACGGTACATCATACCTCCGTCTCTTATTGTAACCTCGACTGTTTGACGGTTTTTTTCAAGTGTTACGGTTACGACGGCTTCAGCGTCCTCCGAGTAAATTTTTTCAAATTTACCGAGTTTTTTGTAAACACGCTCTTTAAAGTTATCTTTTAGATTTACTTTTCTGCCTATTATGTTGTATTTCATAAGTCGGGCCTCCTTATTTTTACTCAATCCGTTTATAGGATTGGATATATTATAACACAATTAACAAAAAAGTAAAATAGAAATCATAAAAATTATGAAAAAATAATGTAAAATTTTTTTGAAGTAAATTATACATTATTACAAAATTAATTTTTACTTATGTTTAATGTCGGCACACCGCCGACAAATACTTCAACGGGTTTGTTCATTATATCAAGCGGGTCGCCTTGGCAGACCACAAAGTCCGCGTCCTTACCCTTTTCTATTGAACCTACTCTGTCGAATATACCGCATATTTTTGCCGGCTCCGATGTTATCGCCCTTATTGCGGATATTTTATCCATACCTTCACGGACGGCAACAGACGAACATATTGTAAGATATTGTATAGGAATTTCGGGGTGGTCCGTTATTATCGCTGTATGCACATTATGGGACGATATTATTCCGGGTGAACGAGGCGACATATTTTTAAGTTCGGGTTTACTGCGGTCTGTAAGGAACGGTCCCGAAAGTATGCCTCTTATGTCGGCGTTTGCCAGTTCTTCGGCAATAAGGTGTCCCTCGGTTGCATGGACTAAAACACACTCAAGTTCAAATTCCTTTGAAATCCTAAGTGCGGTAAAAATATCATCGGCACGGTGAACGTGGAAATGTGCGGGTATTTGCTTGTTAAACAGAGGTATGAGGGCTTCATATTTTATGTCATAATCGGGATTTTCATATAATTCCCCGTCAAGCAAAAAATTCTTTTTGTCTATACAGTAACGCTGAGCCTTTGCAAGGGTTTCACGGATAAGCGCGGCGGTCGCCATTCTTGTAAATGGCGCTCTGTCTTTATCGTGAAACGTCATTTTCGGATTTTCACCGAGTGAAAATTTTATGCCGACAGGCGCTTTTACTATCATTTTATCAATACATTTACCGAATGTTTTTATAGCGGCTATCTGCCCCGCAATCGGGTCCGCGCTTCCCGGTCCCGTAAGAACAGTAGTTATTCCGGCAGAAAGCGCCTCTTTAAAATATCCGTCCATAGGATTCACGGCGTCTATCGCTCTAAGATGCGGCATAATCGGGTCGGAGTCCTCGTTCCCGTCGTCGCCCTCAAAGCCCAAAGAATCTTCAAACATTCCCAAATGAGTATGGGCGTCCAAAAATCCCGGATAAACTCTTTTACCTTTTATATCAACAGCATCGGGCATTTCCGAATGAAGATTTTCCATATCTCCCGTTTCAACTATCTTGCCGTTTTCAAAACATATATATCCGTTTTTTATAACTGTACCTTTTTCGTCCATTGTATGTATTTCTGCATTTATAATCATAAAATCTTTCCTTTTTACAGGTTTGCACCGTTTTCGTAAGTCAAAAACAGAGAGCCGTGACCGACTCTCTGAGCATATCAGTTTAAGTTTTTTGAGAATTTCTTCTGGAATAGCCGCCTCTTTTTGTTTCGTTCATACGCTTCAAATCCGACATTTTTTCATCGCTTGTCTGTTTAAACTTAGAAAGCATATCTTCAAAGCTGACGGAATCCGAACGTTTCGGAGCCTGCCATTCAAAATTGCCGGGTCGCGGCTGTTGACGTGAAGCTGAATTTCGATTTTGCTGAAATGAAGGCTTGCGCTGTTGAGGCATTGCCTTTTTAATCGACAGGCTTATTTTACCGTCATCACCGATATTAAGTATCTTTACTTTTACCGTTTGCCCTTCTTTAAGAAATTCTTTAATATCGTTTACATAGGTCGGAGCAACCTCGGAAATATGAACCATTCCCGTCTTTCCTTCCTCAATATCAACAAAAGCACCGAACTTGGTAATACCGGTAACCTTACCTTCCACAATCATTCCTACTTCAAGCCCCATACTAAATACGCTTTCTCCTCTCAATCGCCGGCAATGTTTATAAATACCACTTCACCGTTTTTCACATAATCCAAATCTTCCCGCGCTACCCGTTCAATATAGTCGGAAAAAGAATCGAGGTCATCGCTGTCAACAGCTTCGGCAACCTTTTTCAATTCTTCGTTTTTAATTTTTCCGATTGATATTGTATTGTTCAGCTCTTCCAATTCTACTCGGGCATTATTGATTTTTATTTGCTGGTCAACAATAGTAACTGCAATATAAAGAGAAAACCCGATCAATGCAACGATAAGAATCCAGTTACGTCTTTTCTTCGCTTTTTTTGTGAGCTTAGGTTTTGAAAGACGTTTTTTCAAGGTTTTGGTCATGCAGTCAATCACCTTCTTGAATCATAATCCCGTATATATTAATCTAACGAAACTATTATACAATATCTTACAGGTAATTTGCAAGAGATTAAACGCACTTTTTTATTTTCTTGTTTTTTTTAACAGTTTTTTACATTTTTTTACTATTTTGGAGGTACTTTTTCCTATAAAATCACACACCGGGTCAAAAATAGAATGATACACCCCAAAACAAACACGAAAAACAAACGCGGCAAATTTTTTTAACATACGTCCAACGGTCAAATACATTACGGCAAAGCTGATACATTCGGCAAATACTGTATAAAATCTTACTGTACCGTTTGTAAGGGCGGCCGCATAAAGAAAATTTACAAATGCGGCAATAACCATAAACAAAATATCGCTCACTATAATATTGATTTTGGTCGGAGGCGAAAATTCGCGTGTAACTATCAACACTATATAAAGCGCAAAAAGCGCCGCGCCAAGCACGAACGACCACAAAAAAGAATTTATCTGTTCGTACAAAGTCAACTCCACCGAATCACCTTACCTGAACAGGCGTCCGAAAAATCCGCCCTCTTGCTGTTTGCTTTCCGAATACAAAAGAGAATCCACACAGCCGTCAAGACTAAGCTCTCCTGTTTCAACACTGAACTTATTTATATGGAGATTGCTTCCTTTTACGCTAAGTTCTCCTGCTTCCGTAATCAAGGTGACCGTATTTTCATCAAACCCTGCAACGTCCGAAACGCCGGACAAAGACAAATTTTTTCTGTTCTCAAGTATAAGACTATGTTTTTTTTGCACAACATTTTTTTCTTCCACAGGCATATTATCCACTTTCCTTTCATAAAAACTGCTTGTTGTAATTTTTATGCCGGTATGAGCGGTTATATGACTGAGCGGTTTATCAGTCTGATATAATTTTATACATTAAGCCTGCCTCGTCTTTTTTGGCATATTCGTTTATGCTTGTTATTTCCGCCTTTATGGGGTGTGCGCCGATAGAGACCTCGATTATGTCACCGATTTTTACATCATAAGAGGCGCGCGCCTGCTTGCCGTTTACCGTTACCCTGCCGGCATCGCAGGCTTCGTTTGCAACGGTTCTTCTTTTTATAATTCTTGATACCTTTAAATATTTGTCAAGACGCATAAATATCTCCTTAATTTACAAATAAAAACCGACCGTATATTTTAACGGCCGGCTTCAGAAAATCATTTTTTATCGACAGCTTCCTTAAATGCTTTGCCTGCTTTAAATGCCGGCACCTTTGAGGCTGCAATTTTTATTTTTTCCTTAGTGCGGGGGTCGCAGCCGATTCTTTCTTTTCTTTCGTGACGTTCAAATATACCGAAACCGACTATACGAATTTCTTCACCCTCGGCTACACGCTCGATAATTGTGTCGATAACAGCTCCAACAGCTTTCTCGGCATCCTTTTTGGTAATTTCAGCCTTTTCGGCTACCGCTGAAATAAGCTCTGATTTGTTCATTTTAATCTCCTCCTGAATTTTTCTTGTGTAATGTTTCTTTCCAAAGCTGACCCAATGCCGAAGCATCAAGGTCCTGTATATCAATGCCCTTTTGCACGGAAAGCTGTTCAAGCTCTTTAAACCGCTCAGTAAATTCATTACAGGCATAATACAGCGATTGTTCGCAATCCGTTTTCAAAAATCTTGATAAAGCCACAATTGAAAATAGGAGATTTCCAATATTTTTTTCATAGTCGGAACAGCTGCCGTCCTCCACGGATTTTTTCAATAAACCGAAATTATCGCTTACCGCTTTTAAAGCATCGTCCGTACCGGCGTAATCGAATCCTGCACGGTTGGCTTTTTTTTGCAGTTTCTCACTCCTCATAAGGGACGGAAGATTTTTAGCGACGCTTTCCATTGCTTCGCTTGCCTTTTTTTGAGATTTGGTATCCATTTTTATCGTGTCCCAATTTTGGAGGACCTGCTCCGCGGTATCGGCTTTGACGTCCCCAAAAACATGCGGGTGTCGGATTATCATTTTACGGCACACCTCATCTGCGACATCATCAAAAGTGAAACTGTTTTTTTCCGTTTCAAGAACGCAATGGAACACCACCTGAAGCAACACGTCGCCAAGCTCTTCACGGAGCAGAGCGGCGTCATTGTTATCTATTGCCTCGACGGCCTCGTACACTTCTTCTATAAAGTTTTGCCGAATCGTTTCATGCGTTTGAACCTTGTCCCACGGACAGCCTTCCGGAGAACGAAGAATTTTAACTATTTCCGCTAAATCGTAAACATTGTAGTGTTCTTTACTTTTAAAGTACACGGGTATTATCTCCTTCACAAAACGACAAACAAGATTATAATATAATATTCTACCTTATTAATCTGCGTTTTTCAAGTATTTTTACAATTTTATTTCCCTTAGGCATTTGGAGAATGTCCTCACGCTCTATTGCCTTAAACAGGAAAAGCGCAATTACATATACCACTATTGCCGTAATGACCGCCATAAATGTTGCGAGCTTTTGCACTAAGAACAAATCAAAGAAAATTTCCGAGAAATATGCGGCAATTCCGCATATAATCGATGCAAACAGCGGTTTGACAAATATTGACATAAAGTTGGGTATTATCTTCGTTTCACGGCAAAGTATGAACAGAGCCACAACAGTAACAAATCCGTAACAAACAATAGAGCCGACGTTTGCTCCTTGGATATTTATTTCGGGTATTCCGACAAGAATATAATTGACAATAATTTTCATTGCCATACCCACGGCATAAAGTTTAAGCGGGACATCCATTCGTCCTACCGCTTGGAGCATACTGCAAAGCGGCGTGCTGGTCGCTATGAATATTACCGAAATACCCATAACGGTCAGAACCCTTGAGCCTATCTCAACCTCGTTGGCAAGACTGCTTCCGCTGTAAATAAGCGACAAAAGAGGTTCGGCAAGTACCGACATACCTATTCCCGACGGTATGGTGACAAGAACGGTAACACGCATTACTGTTTCCATACTTTTTTTCATTTGAAGCCTGTTTCCGCTTGCCCACGCCGCTGTTACGGACGGCAAAGCGGTTGTGCCGAACACTTGGGTAACGGCAGTTACCAACATCATAAGGGTCAGAGCAATACCGTAACAACCGTAAAGATAGGTGTGTGTTTCGTTTCCGTAATAAATATCGTCGGGTATCAGCGAACCGTAAACATTTAAAAGCGAGTCGGGGTCCGTTTCCATAATATTGTTTATACGAACCTGCACAAGGGTGGAGTCTATCATATCCGCAAGGCTCATTATTATCGAGCCAAGTCCTATGGGTATTGCCGTCCTGACCATTGTGTTGACGGTTGCACGGGACTTGCGGGGCGGCGGAGAATTTATAAGTTCTTCTTTGGATATGCCGTCGCCTCCGCGTCTGTAACGTATAAACAAATACAGAAAGCCCAAAAGCGAACCGAGAGAAATACCCGTTATCGCCGCGCCTATCGCAATCGGCACAATAACGGAATTTGCCTCCGCCTCCGTGGAACACTTCACTCCCAAAACATATCCCGTGTCAATATACTGATCCATACACAGCTTCATTGTAATGAAAGACGCCGTAAAACCGAAAAGCAGTTTGCAGGCGGCTTCTATTATTTCGGACACGGCGGTAGGCACCATATTGCGGAAACCCTCAAAATATCCTCGGTAAATCGACATAAGACATCCGAAAAATATGGTGGGAGATAAACACAGCATTGCAAAAATAGCATTATCCGAATTTATTATGCGGACATATATAAAACTTCCCAGAACCATTGCAAGAAAACATAAACAACCTGCAAAAACAAAAATGGGAACAGACAGTCTATGTATCTGCTTTACATCACGGAACCGTTTCCGTGTTATGCTTTCGGAAACCATACGGGATATTGCAATCGGAAATCCTGCGGTCGAAAGTGTAAACAACGGGTTATAGAGCGCATACGCCGAATTAAACAGTCCCGTTCCGACTCCTCCGTACATATTCGAGAGAAGTATTTTATATATCATACCCATAATTTTAACGATGACCATACTCGAACCGAGTACCATCGCACCCTTTAAGAACGACTGTGCCTTTCTTTCTTTTCTGTTTTCTGACACAAAAGCACTTCCTTTCAGGAGTGTTATTACACATAATTGCACCGCATAATAAAAGATTACACGGTGCAAATTTGTTGTTCATAAAAATTTTGAATAAAAATTACAGTCCTATTTCGTCATCGTCAAAATCATCTTCGATAAATTCATCTTCATCATCGGCAGAGTTTTGACCCGACTCCGCCATAGGAAGTTTTTCGCCGCATTTGTTGCAGAACACTGCTCCCTTAGCATTGTACAGTCCGCAATAGGGGCATTTTTTCTTTTGCTTTGAGTTTTCTATCGCTTCGGTCACGGAGCTGAGCTGTTCTTTCAGCTCCTTAATTTTTTCAACGAGTTCTTCCGTACTTTTCTCGTAATTTTTATCGGTCGTTTTTTCTTCATATACCACACGACCGAGAATTTGATATTTTTTTGAAATTTCCGATCTTAAATCTGCTGCGGCAATGGTCAGCTTAGACATATCAATAACCTTACCCGCTTTTTTGCCGACGGAATCGACCGCTGATCTTGCGTTAAGAATAACATCTTCAAAAATACCCATAATATTACAAGCTCCTTTTCATAAAAAATTTTGTTAATTTTGATTATATCATCTTTAAATACAATCTTCAAGGATTTTGATGTAATTTCAGCCCTTATATTCGGTATTATGCCCGAACACGAACCAAAACTTCAGTAAATATAAATACCGCCGCCGGTAAATTCACGCATCAACGAATTTTTGGGTACAAGCGACAAAGGCACAGAACAGAACCGTTGAAGAGATGATATGAGGTGCTGAGCCGTATCGTACTGCGGGTCACCTACCTCTATTTTACTCAAAAGCTCGGTCGCGGTATTTTTCAATAGACACGGTTCGTAAATATGAATCGAGTTTACGGTAAAATCCCCCGTATATCTGAACGGGCGTATATATTTTTTTTCGCCCTCAACGACCGTGTCCCACATAGAAAGCATATTTTTGGGTTCTGTTCTGCGAAATTCGTAATCACGGACAACACGGCGTATAAGCCTTATTTCCCGATTTGTGAGGACATATTCTTCATTGTCCTTTATACCCTGTTTTACGCTTACATAAATTTTACTTACACTGCCCTCCGGCATATGTTCACAAAAAATAGGATTAAGGGCGTGGATACCCTCCATTATTATAACCGAACTTTCGCCAAGACTGATTTTTGACGTCTTGCCGGAACGCCGACTGTTTTTAAAGTCATATTTCGGTATCAAACATTCGCCCGTTGTTGACAACAGCTTTATGCTTTGCTTTATAAGCGGAATGTCAAGAGCCTCGACTGATTCAAAATCGGGGCTGCCGTCAGGCAATTTTCTTACATTATCCGCCCCAAGGTAAAAATCATCCATTGAAATCAGTTTTACGTCAACATTTTTTCGTTTAAATTCGTCAGCCAGTTTCTTTGCCGCCGTTGTTTTTCCGCTGCTTGACGGTCCGGAAAGCATAACTATATGGCGTTTCACGGGAATGTTCAATATCTGTTCGGCAATCAGCCTGAGGTCATGGCGAAAAACCTTTTCCACCATAGTTATAAATTCCTTTGCATTATATCTTGCTTCATTGTTTATTCGGTCAATGTCATAAGCATATCTTCTGTAAGTGTTTAAATAATCCATCATAAAATTCAATCACCCGCTTTTTTCGGTTAAGCATTTCATCAAAACCGTTTATATATTCATACGGATATTTGTAATTAAATATTCTTGTAAGTTCGTTTGAACAGGGATTTTTCAGTTTGGTCACCGCACCGGCGCCGCAGCCCAATATCGTATGTGTTTCGTCCATAACATACACATTGTATATTCCGTCATAGCCTTCTTTTGCCCAACCCACATTTTCAAGGTTGCCCTCCATACGGGTCTGTCTGTAAAGATAATACGGATGATAGCCAAGGTCTATCAGTTTTTTCTCGGCATATCTCAGCATTTCGGCAGCCGGAGATTCTTTTCCCTCACCCACTGTCATCCCCTGTTTCGTCAGCCTTGACGAACGTTTCATTGCAAGAGTATGTACGGTCACGCTTTCGGGAGAAAGCTCACAAATACGGTCAAGCGAGGAATTAAAGCTCTCTGCGCTCTCGGTTGGAAGTCCTGCGATAATATCGGTATTTATATGCCCGAATCCCGCTTTACGGGCAAGCTCAAAGGCTTTCAGCGTCTGTTCGGACGTATGCTTTCTTCCGATAATCTCAAGAACCGAATCATTCATTGTTTGCGGATTTATACTTATTCTGTCTACACCGCCGTTTTTAATTGCGTGCAGCTTGTCAATATCTATCGTATCCGGTCTGCCTGCTTCAACCGTAAATTCACGGCAAACGGACATATCAAAATTTTTATTTACTGTTTCAATAAGAGCAGAAAGCTTCGGCGCGCTAAGAACCGTTGGCGTACCGCCGCCGACATAAACGCTTTCCGGTTTAAGACCGCACTGTTTTACAATTTCAGCCGTGTATTCAATCTCTTTGCACAAAAGCTCAAAATACGGCTGAACAAGCCTTTTAGCTTTTTCAATCGACTGCGAAACAAACGAGCAGTACGAACAGCGCGAGGGGCAGAACGGAACGGAAATATAAAGGCTGAAAGAAACAGGCGTACTCAGTGAAAGTATTTTCTTTTCATATTTTTCCGTTGCAGCACTAAGCTCCGCTTTTTCGGGCGAAACAAGCAGTTTTTCCGTAAAATATTTTTTTGCATATTCAACACTGTGTTTTTCCGCAAGGCTTCTGAAAAGTTTTATCGGACGAACTCCGGTAAGTATCCCCCAAGGCTGTTTTTTCCCCGTAAGCCTTGACAAAATGCCGTAAAGCTCCACCGCCATTACTCTTTCGGTATATTTTTCCGATTCTTCCGAATCGGGTTCAAGGACTTTTTCGGAGCTTTCCTCAAACCCGTCCGTTTTCACACTCACAAAAACCTTTTTCACGCTTTCTTCTTTTATCTCCGTATATATATACGGCGGTAAAAGATTGTCGGTTTCTTCTGTCACAACTATTTTATCGTTAGGAAAAAACAGCCTTGCGAGTTTTTCCATCTCATAATTAAAGCTGTGATTTTCAATATAAATCGTCATAAGAAATGTTCCCCATAAAAATATTGTGTTTCTTTTCAAAATCAAGGGTGGAGCTTTCTCCGTGACCACAATACATATTAAGATTTTCATTTATTTCCGCAATTTTTCGGACAGAACGGTACATATCGCGGCTGCTGCCCGTCGGGAAATCCATACGTCCCGTGGTTTGGCTCATTATCGTATCTCCGGTAAAAATATTGCCGCCTATAATATAGCATACGCCGCCGACGGTATGTCCCGGCGTTGCAATAACCTTTATTTTTTCTTTGCCGAAATCAAGCTCCGAGCCGTCCGACACGACAATATCCGCATCGAAGTGCCGAACCGGCTCACCGAAAAGAATAGAAAGATTGAGCTTATCGTTATTTGTAAAGGGTGCGTCTTTCTCCCCTATTACAATCTTTGCTTCGGGATATTTTTCCTTTAATGCGGCGGTGTTGCCTATATGGTCAAAATGACCGTGTGTAAGAAGTATATATTTCAACTTATCGGAACCGAAAGCGTTTATCCTGTTTTCAAGCTCGATTGACGGTGCGCCCGTGTCTACCAAAAGTGAAACATCGGATTCCGTATCTGTTACAAAATAGCAGTTTGCCATAAGACTGCCAACCGGATAACATTCTGTTTTTATCATTTTTCCCTCCGTTATGCTTACGCAAAATCGTTTGAATCAATTATTATTGTTACGGGCCCGTCGTTCAGGAGAGATACTTTCATATCCGCTCCGAAAACGCCCTTTTCGACCTTTTTTACTCCGTTTTTAATTAAACAGCCGCAAAAATATTCGTACAGCGGTTCCGCCTTGTCGGGACGTGCGGCGGACATAAAGTTCGGCCGCCTGCCCTTGCGGCAATCGGCGCACAATGTAAATTGGGATACCGCAAGCGCTTCTCCGTCAATATCGATCAGCGACAAATTCATTTTGTCGTTTTCGTCCGTAAATATGCGGAGCTGTGATATTTTTGAGCTGAGCTTGTCGGCATCTTTTTCACTGTCGCCCTCTTCAACTCCGAGAAAAATCAGCAGTCCCTCGGAAATTTCCCCGACCGTTTTATTTTCGGTCTTAACGTCGGCGTGTAAAACTCTTTGCACGACAGCTTTCATAGTTATCATTCCTTATTAATAAATATTGCATTTAAAGATATAAAAAATTAAACCGTTATCAGTTCCTTGCAACGGATACTATGCCGTTTATACCGCTCAAACGGCTTATTACCATTTTAAGATGATTTATACCGTTCACGGTTATTGAAATTTCGATAAACGCCATACCGTTCTTTGTTTCTCGTGAATTAAGGTTGTGAATAAACAGGTGCATTGCCGAAAGATGATTGGTTATATCAGCAAGAAGTCCTGTTCTGTCTGTTGCGGTAATTTTAAGAGTGGACTGGAAAGTTTCGTGCAATGTATCATCTGCCCATTCCGCTTTTACCCAACGGTCCGGTTCGGACGCTTTGGAAATATCTTCGGGAACATTCGAGCAGCTGCGTTTGTGAATGGAAACACCGTATCCTCTGGTTATAAAACCGATAATATCATCGCCCGGCAGGGGATTGCAGCAGCGAGAATATTTTACAAGACAGTCGTCTATTCCCTCGATATGGACTCCGCCGCTTACTTTTTTCTTTGCGACCTCGGTTATAACTACGGGTGCAGGTTCCGTAACGGTATATTTTTTGAAGTATTCTTCCTTTATCTTTGGAAGTATTCTCCAAAGCTGTATTCCGCCGTATCCTATTGAAGCATAAAAATCTTCAATTGTGTTGCAGTTTTGGCGGTGCATAACGTCGGCAAGAAATTCGGGGTATTCCTTTTCGGGAACATTTATGTTAAGCCGTCTAAATTCAGACTCAAGCTGTGATTTACCCTCAGCAATATTTTCATCACGTTTTTCACGCTTAAACCAAAGCCGTATTTTGCTCCTTGCCTCGCTTGTACGCACAATATTGAGCCAGTCACGTTTTGGTTCTCCTCTTTCTTTAGTTGTAATAATCTCGACGATCTCGCCTGTTTTTACTTTATAATCAATCGGCACAATACGTTTATCGACTTTTGCGCCTATCATTCTGTTGCCTACCTCCGTGTGTATGGCATAAGCAACGTCAATTACGGTTGCGCCTGCCGGAAGGCTTATTACATCTCCCTTTGGAGTGAATATAAATACCTCTTCCGGAACAAGGTCCATCTTAATGGTACGCACAATATCGGTCGAATCATTATCGCTTTGATTTTCAAGCATTTTTCGTATCCACGCAAGGCGTTCGTCAAGAGAATCTCTTTTGGTTATGCCCTCCTTGTATTTCCAGTGTGCCGCAATACCGTACTCGGCGGTATAGTGCATTTCCCATGTGCGTATCTGAATTTCAAAGGGTATACCCTCTTTACCGATGACTGTGGTATGGAGCGACTGGTACATATTCGGTTTCGGGGTCGATATATAGTCCTTAAAGCGGTTTGGAAGAGGTTTGAAAATATCGTGTACAACGCCCAAAACATTATAGCAGTCGGATACACTGTCAACAATAACACGAACCGCAAAAATGTCAAAAATCTGATCCATTGTACGACCTTTCATAAAGGTCTTTTTGTATATTCCGTGAATACTTTTTACTCTGCCCTCTATGTATACATTTTTTATTTCGTCCTTTAGTCTTTCGTAAAGCATCTGTTTGATTTCCGCAACAAAATTTATTCTGTCCTTGCTTTTTTTCTCCAGCTGCTTTTCAATTTCCGAATAACCGACAGGGTCAAGGTAACGAATAGAGAGGTCCTCAAGTTCTTCCTTTATGGCACGGATACCGAGCCTGTGGGCAATGGGCGCATATACCTCCATAACTTCAAGCGCCTTATCTCTGCGGTGCTGTTCCTTCATACATTCAATGGTACGCATATTATGGAGCCTATCTGCGAGCTTTATAATAATAACGCGAATGTCGTTTGACATTGCAATAAGCATTTTACGGATATTTTCCGCCTGCTGTTCCTCCCGTGAGGAATAGGGAATTTTACCGAGCTTTGTTACGCCGTCAATGAGTTCGGCTATTTCCGAGCCGAATTTTTTGGTCACATCATCGAGCGTTACGGGCGTATCCTCGACAACGTCGTGGAGCAATGCGGCCGCAACAGCCTCCGAATCCATACCCAGTTCCACTAAAATGCACGCAACAGAGGTCGGATGAAGAATATAAGGAATACCCGACGCACGGCGCTGGTTCCCGTGCATCTTATCCGCAAAAACATACGCGCTTTCAATAAGTTCAAAATTGTAATTGCGGTCGCTTTTTTTCATCAATTCAACAAGTTCGTTATAATCTTGATAATATTTAGGTTTATCGGGCATTTGTTATATCCTCCTTTAATTTTCTGTATATTCGTGACGCATTAAGGTCAACCTTTCCGTTTACATCGCAAATTTTTATTTTAAGACAGTCCGCATCGCGGCTGTAATCAATGAGATAAAGCTCCTTTAATACGTCAAGAATAATCAAAAGTTTAAAAGCCCCCACGGAGGTATGGCATATTTTTGCGATAAGCGAATCCACCGTATAAATAGGTTCGGGGTTCCTTTTAAGATAAACGTAAACGGCAACAAATTCATTTCTTGTCGGGTAAAATCCGTCATTGAAATTATTGGGCAAAACTCCGCTTTTATATTTTTCGTAGTCCTGCATTTCATACATTGCCTTTTCGTTATCAAAATTTGACAGCTTTATTTCCCTTGCGTTAAATGAAATACTTTCTTTTCCCTGATAAACATTTATATCAATGTTTACCGCAAAGTCAAGGACATCGCCCTCGTTATACGGAAATTCATTTGGGGAGGTTGAAAACTTGAGTATGTTTAGTCTTGATTTTCCTCTTGAAACTGCCAGCTTTATATGTTTTCCGTTCGACAGTGAAATTATACGGTCAAGCCGCATATTGTTAAGACCGAAAATCGGTTTCGGGTTCCCGTAACCGAACGGCTCAAATCGACGAAGTTGATAAACCATATCCGTAACTATTGCTTCGGGGTTCATATTACAATCGAGCCTTACGGCGGCAAGCGGCATTTTATCTATTGCGTTGGCATAATTATTTATTGCTCTGCGGAAAATATCTATATTTTGTTTTTTTATACTGAAACCGACAGCCATCGGATGTCCGCCGAATTTTTCAAGATATTCCGAACAGGCAAAAACAGCGTCAACAAGTGAAAAACCTGAAATACTTCTGCCCGACGCCTTACATATTTCTCCGTCCTCGGATATGATTATTGAGGGTTTACCGTATCTTTCGGTAATTTTTGAAGAAACTATTCCGACAACGCCGGAGTTCCAGCCCTTCGACGATACAACAAGGACACGGTCGTAAGTAAGCTGAGGTTCGGCTTCAAACTTTGATATTATTTGATTGTAAATATCGGCTTCTATCGTTTGACGTTGGGAATTAAGCCTGCTGAGAAGTTCGGCGTTTTCTTCCGCAATTTCTTCATCTTCCGTCATAAAAAGCCTCAATGCGTCATAAGGCGTTCCGAGCCTGCCGGACGCATTTATTCTTGGAGCGAGATTAAATCCGAGAGTCCCCGCATTTATTTTAGATATGCCCGAATGTTCAACAAGACAGGAGATACCCACCCTTTCGGTATTTTCCATATTAAAAATTCCCGCTTTTACTATATCTCGGTTTTCGCCGCTTAAAGGAACCAAATCCGCAACCGTTCCGAGAGCGGCCAAATCGGAATAATTTTCCATAACGGAAAATCCGTCACCCTCAAGTGCAACAGCAAGTTTAAGTGCAAGACCCGCACCCGAAAAATCCTTAAACGGTGAATCATCGTCCACTCTGTGAGGATTAACAACAGCCACAGCCTTTGGCAGTATGTCACGGGGCTTGTGGTGGTCGGTAACAACAACATCAATTCCCAAAGACGCCGCATAATCTATTTCATCAATTGCGGAAATTCCGTTGTCCACCGTTATTATAAGACTTACGTTTTCGTTATTAAGCCTATCAATTGCGCTTTTGTTAATACCGTATCCCTCGGAATTGCGGTCGGGTATATAATACATTACATTTGCGAAAACGGATTCAAGATATGAATACAGTATTGCCGTAGACGTTACCCCGTCACAGTCATAATCTCCGTAAACACATATCTTTTCGTAGGACGTAACGGCTGCTTTTATCCTTTTTACAGCTTTATCCATATCCTTTATCAAGAACGGGTCTGACAGTTCATTTTGTTCGGAAAAGAATTTTTCAATTTGCTCCTTTTCGCAAATTTTTCTTATTACAAGCAGCATTGAAGTAAAAACAGGCAGTCCGTAGTTCTTTACCAGCTCACGGACTTTGTTTTTATCAAGCTCGGAAACGATCCACTTTTTCATATTTTCACCCCCTTTTAACGTTTGCTTTGCAAAACAAACAACCGAAAAAGATATTCACCGTTTTACAGTCGTATACATATCTCTGTGGATATATATTGTACCATATTAAGCCTTTTCTTGCAATCAAAGAAATGAAGATTAATTATTTTTTTATTTATTCCTTTATGTATATCTTAATTTGTAATAAAAAACGGCGCCTACACACAATAAGTGTAAGCGCCGAAAAACATATCTATTAAATTGTACGTTTATCAGTACATACCGCCCATTGACGGATCTGCAGCGGGAGCTGCCGGTGCAGGCTCCTTAATGTCGGCAACAAGCGATTCGGTTGTAAGAACCATACCGGCAACCGAAGCGGCGTTTTGAAGTGCCGAACGGGTAACCTTTGTAGGATCAACAATACCGTTATCCATCATATCCATATATTCCTCGGTAAGTGCGTTGAAGCCGTAGCCTATCTTGTTTGCGGAAACGATTTTTTCAACTATTACCGAACCTTCAAGACCGGCATTTTCCGCAATCTGACGAACAGGCTCTTCAAGTGCCTTAAGAACGATCTTTCCGCCTGTTTTTTCGTCGCCTTCAAGCGTATCTACAAGTTTTGCAACAGAATCAATAGTATTAAGAAGTGCTGTACCGCCTCCGGCTACAATGCCTTCTTCAACGGCTGCCTTTGTAGCTGCAAGAGCATCTTCTATTCTGAGTTTCTTTTCCTTCATTTCAATTTCAGTTGCAGCGCCTACTTTGATTACAGCAACACCGCCTGCGAGTTTTGCAAGACGCTCCTGGAGCTTTTCACGGTCAAAGTCAGATGTTGAAGTTTCGATTTGTGCGCGAATCTGAGAAACTCTGCCCTGAATTTCCTGCTGATCTCCTGCACCGTCAACGATAATTGTATTTTCCTTGTCAACCTTAACCTGACGAGCACGACCGAGCTGGTCAATTGTTGTATCCTTAAGCTCAAGACCGATTTCGGAGGAAATAACCTGACCGCCTGTAAGAACAGCTATATCACGGAGCATTTCTTTTCTTCTGTCACCGAATCCGGGAGCCTTAACGCCTACGCAAGTGAATGTTCCGCGCAGTTTGTTAAGAATAAGTGTTGTAAGAGCCTCTCCCTCAATATCCTCGGCAATAATAACCAACTTCTTGCCTGATTTTACTATTTCTTCAAGAAGCGGAAGTATTTCCTGAATGTTGGAAATTTTCTTATCTGTTATAAGTATATATGCGTCGTCTATTACAGCTTCCATTTTGTCGGTATCTGTACACATATACGGAGTAATGTAACCCCTGTCAAACATCATACCTTCTACAACTTCGGAATATGTTTCGGCAGTTTTTGACTCTTCAACGGTTATAACTCCGTCGTTGCCTACCTTTTCCATAGCCTCTGCAATAAGATTACCGATAAAATCATCAGCCGCCGAAATGGTTGCAACTCTTGCTATATCCTTTGAACCTTCAACCTGCTTTGAATTGTTTTTGAGTGTTTCAACAGCAGAATCAACAGCCTTGCTGATACCTTTTTTAAGTATCATCGGATTTGCGCCTGCGGTCACATTTTTCATACCCTCACGGATAAGAGCCTGTGCAAGGAGAGTTGCCGTTGTTGTACCGTCGCCGGCAACATCATTTGTTTTAATTGAAACTTCCTTAACAAGCTGTGCGCCCATATTTTCAAAGGCATCTTCAAGTTCTATTTCTTTTGCAATCGTAACGCCGTCATTTGTAATAAGAGGTGCGCCAAACTTTTTGTCAAGAACAACATTTCTGCCTTTTGGACCAAGTGTGATTTTTACTGTATTTGCAAGCTGATCAATACCGCTCATAAGAGCTTTTCTTGCATCTTCGCCGTATGCGATTTGCTTTGCCATAATAAACTACCTCCAAAAAATCATTTTTTAATTATTCAACAACAGCAAGAATATCCGATTGACGAACTATGTTATATTCTTCACCGTCAAGTTTAACTTCTGTTCCGGAATATTTGCTTGTTATAACCTTATCACCGACATTTACATACATTTTGACTTCCTTACCGTCAACAATACCGCCCGGGCCAACTGCAACGACCGTAGCAAACTGTGGCTTTTCCTGTGCCGAAGCTGTAAGGACAATACCGCTTTTTGTTGTTTCCTCTGCTTCTTCAGCCTTAACAACAACTCTGTCTAATAATGGCTTAATAGTCATAATATATTGCCTCCTTTAAGCAATCAATCAGTTATAAATTTGATTTTAGCACTCGAAGCGTTTGAGTGCTAAATGTATTGTATAATGTTTTTCCAAAAAAATCAAGGGGTAATTTATATTTTTTACATTTTATTTTATTATATAAAAAACCCCGAATATAAGTGTCATAATATGGCATTATGCAAAAACAATATTACAGCGCCGAAACTTTTAATTATGGGTAAATAAACTTATGCCGCGCGATTGTAGTTTTTGTTTGCAGTACGAGCGAACGGAGTGAGCGATAACGCGAATCGAGGGCGCAGGCACTGCGCATTTTCGCCCGCCTTTTTTAAAAGGCGGCAGGGTCAAGGGACGGAGTCCCTTGTCGCAGTCCGCAGACTGCGAAACTCTTATTACTTCCAAAAGCAGGAGGGGCGAAAAACAGTCCGGTGGACTGTTTTTCGGTGGGGAACCCACGCAAGGGGTTCCCCGTAAACAATAAGTTTTGTCTTTGTTAATGATAGTTAAGGGCTCCGCCCTTAAAAACCCGCCAAAGGCTCCGCCTTTGGAATCCGCAAGCCTTTAAAAAGGCTTGAGCGAAACTTTTAATTATGGGTAAATAAACTTATGCCGCGCGATTGTAGTTTTTGTTTGCAGTACGAGCGAGCGGAGTGAGCGATAACGCGAATCGAGGGCGCAGGCACTGCGCCGAAACTTTTGACTATGGGAATATTAACTAACGCCGCGCGAATGTACTTTTGGTTCTCAGTA
>CANQBK010000002.1 GCA_947589485.1 uncultured Clostridia bacterium
ACAGAGTTTTCGACTAACCCGACAGAGCCTTCGACCAATCCGACAGAGTTTTCGACTAACCCGACAGAGCCTTCGACTAACCCGACAAACGCTCCGACGAACGCTTTGACAACTCAGCCGACAAGCTCAGCCGACGTATCTCTCAACGCAAAAGGCGAGTCTAAAGAGCAAAATTCTGCGGGTGAATCTCAGGGCAAGGGTGACAACGTGTATACCGGCGAAAACAGAGAGCTTGTTACGGTTATTATATGCGCGTTTGTCGTTTCCGCCGCATTTATTGTAGGTATTGGATTGCGGCGCAGAAAAGAAACTGATGATTGATTTTACACGAACAGCCATTCGCTTTTAACGCGTGTTTTTGCCTGTTTCGCTGTTGCATAGATTTGTCTCGGCAGGTCTTATCGGCGATAGGGGTTCGAGCGGCGACCGCGCGGAAAGAAGCCGGTAAAGAATCAAGGGGCTGTCGCAGTAAGAAAAGCGGCAGCCCAAAAAAATATTCAAAAAAATAACAGCCGGACTATGAAAAATCCGACTGTTGGTGTAAAATAGAAGTATGCACAAACACAACTATTTACAAAAAGATTATACAACAAACGGAATAGAAAAGCAACTAAAAATTCCGTTTGAAACAGGGCAACCGTGTAGGTTTACAATTGATATGTTACAGTAAGCAAAAATAACAGCAAATAGGAAAAAACTGTGGGGCGATATTTATATGGAATAAACTTATAAATTATGTTTTTGACTTTATTTCAAACAGTTTGATAATTTTTCGTAAAAAAATATTGCGCACAACAAAAGCTGAGCGCAATATTATAACAGCAATTTTGCTTATGGCGTCGCTAAGAGGATTCGAACCTCCGACCTACCGCTTAGGAGGCGGTCGCTCTATCCGGCTGAGCTATAGCGACGTATAACATTAATATTCGGACTTATTAATTTAAATAAGATAATTAAGTGTTTTCCGAATAACAAACACTAATATTTTACAATTTTAATTTTAGCTTGTCAAGAGTTTGAGCAAAAAAATTGACAATTTCTTTGTCGTCGTATTAATCTCATAATAATACTGCGTTGTAATCAGCCATACAGTATGGTATAATCGAAAAAAGACATATATTTAACTAAATGAAAAAATTAATTTGGGAGCGGTTGAAGAAGATATTATGGATATGAACGCATTTAAATGGATAAGAGAACCGAAGATTTATCATATTGACAGCGAACGTGTTGAAATTGTCACCGAACCGTATACCGACCTTTGGCAAAGAACTTATTACCGATTTAGGAATGATAATGCGCCGGTTTTACAAATGGAAACCGACAAGAAGTTTTTCAGTTTTGTGGTAAAAACAGATTTTTCCGACAGCCGTCACCGTTTTGACCAGTGCGGTATTGTAATGTATTTAGACAGCGAAAATTGGCTGAAGTGTTCCGTTGAGTATGAAAACGGTAAATTTAGTCAATTGGGCAGTGTCGTGACTAATGACGGATATTCCGATTGGGCAACGGCTCCTGTTCCTGCCGATGTAAAAACCATGTGGTACCGTTTCAGCCGCAGGGAGGACGATTACCGTATGGAATATTCTGAAGATGGTGTACATTTTAATCAAATGCGTATTTGCCATATAAAAAAGGGGGACGGAAAAATAACTTTCGGCATATATGCCTGCTCTCCGGAAAATTCTTCATTCAAGGCTGTTTTTACCGATATGGAGCTCACCGAATGTCAATGGAGAGCCCATGACGGACAACAGCCCGATTGATGAGAATTACTATTTCTTTTACTGAAGCAAAATACTGAAAGAGCCGGGAAATCGGCTCTTTTTTTATCCGAAACAATGTGGTGTTTTCACGTACTATATGCACCGAATACCGCTTTTTTGTTTACAGTCAAAAAGGCAGCCGTTTAATCGGCTGCCCGTGAAATTAAAATTTTTATTTCATAAAAAAATCCGCCCAACCGTCTGCGTCTATAATAACCTGCCTACAGAGATAAGCAGGTGGGTACTCTCCTTATGATTTCATACTCCCTTCGTCCGTTAAAAAACGGGAGGTCTGAAGTCCGTCACAAGAGCCGAGTTCCCGATTTAAAAGGTGTAGGGTTATAAAGACGCATACACGAATTGGGCAGAAAATATAAACAATAAAATTATTTTTTGTATCTTTATTATATAACATATATTTAAAAAAATCAATAGTAAATTTTATCTTAATGTCAAAAAATAAAGATACACGTATTTTATGTATGTTTAAATAGGGTATCACGATTTTCCAAATTCCGGGTATCTTTTAAGAGTTTCCTCCATTGTACCGTCAAAAGCGACCTTTCCTTTTTCAAGATAAATACATCTGTCACAGAAGTCCTGAATATCACGGTTGTGTGAAACATATAATACGGTAATATCCTTTTTTATCATTTCATGTATTTTATCCTTACATTTTTTCTTGAAAGCCGCATCTCCGACACTCAACGCTTCATCAATAACAAGAATATCGGGATTTGTATTGATATTGATTGCGAAACCGAGCCGCACTTTCATACCGGACGAATATGTTCTGACCGGCTGGTCTATATATTCCCCAAGGTCTGCAAATTCTATTACCTTTTCTTCTATTTCCTTTATCTCGTCATCTTTCATTCCGAGAACATAACCTTTGAAATATATATTCTCTCTGCCCGTCATATCACCGGAGAATCCGGCGGTAAGTTCAAGCAGGGCGGAAACTCTTCCTTTGACATAAACATCACCGTCTGTCGGAAAACAAACGCCCGTTATCATTTTAAGAATAGTAGATTTACCCGCACCATTCTTTCCTATAAGGGCAACCGATTCTCCTTGGTGTATTTTAAATGTAACACCTGAAAGAGCCTGATGCTTTTTAAATTTTTTTGAATCGTAAAACAACGCCATAAACTGTTCACGGCTGTTTTTATAAAGCGTATACACTTTCGTTACATCATTAAACATTATTATAGGCTCGCCGTGTTCGTTTTTTATTTCGGCTGTATTTTCGCTCATAAAATCAGTTTCCTTTCGGGCAATAAATTCAACCAAAGGTTGACGTGACGCAAAATTATCGTTTCATATTATTTTAACCTTATAATAATTATTTGTCAACAAAATAAGCATAAAACAATATTCCCTAAATGACAATATTTTTGATTATTTTTGGTAAAATTAAAATCTGTAACCGTCAATGCTTGGTTCTCCGCTCAGCAAAAGAACGGAACAGGCGGCAAGCAGAGGGTAGACCGGTATTTCACGGCTCAGTTTTACACTAAACTCGTGCGGTTCGATAATATTTCCGTCAACTGTCTTTACACTTCTTTGAAGACTTATAAGTTTAGTGGGAAAATTTTTTATGCCGGAAACACTTATTGTATCGTGACCGGACATCGAACAGCCGACAACCGATGAACCGCTGCCCTTTAATATTGTAAGAGCCTCTGCGTTGGAGGTATCGACTATGGGAATCATTGTTCCCATACTGATACTTGTGCGTACCCTGCACAGTGCTTTGCCAAAAACCATAATTCCGCTGCCGCACCGTATATCCGTAAGTGTATATGTTGTGACAATCAAAAATTTAGGATTTTGTTTTGTTTCGTATATTTTCGCTCCGTCGCACACAAACGCTCCGCCGCAGCCCGAACACGCCCTTATTACCGTGCGTGTAAGTACCTTTGAACCACAGTCACCGCATATAACTATTTTTTTCATTTTGTTCACCTGAAAATATTATTACGAATTTGTAAAAAAATATTCCTAAATGTTTGACAAAGTTGTTTTTTTATGTTATCATTCATTTAATTTTTAGAAAAGGACGGTGAATTTTATGACCATACTTTATTATACTTTTACTAACTTAATATACTTAAACGGAATGTGTGAAATTCACCTAAGCGGTAAACGTTAATGTTTTTGATTCGGATACTTTCCTGTTTGTGTCAGCAATTAAGAACAAAACTTATACGGTGATTTTATGCTTCTGTTTTAGGACAGAAGTTTTTTTATGCCCAAAATTCCTAAATAAATTTTACGAAAGGATAGTTTATGATAATTTTAAAAGGAAAATATAACAGCGCAAAAGTTTTTACAGATGTAATAGATGAAAATGCGGTTTCACAAATAATTGAACTGTTGAATCAACCGATTGCGCTTGATTCCAAAATACGCATTATGCCTGACGTTCACTCCGGAGTCGGCTGTACAATCGGAACTACAATGAAAATAACCGACAAAGCCGTACCAAACCTTGTCGGAGTAGATATAGGCTGTGGTATGGAAACCGTAAAAATAAAGGAGAAACATATTGAACCGCAAAAATTAGACAAAATCATTCGGGAAAAAATTCCGTCGGGATTTTCAATACGTTCAAAACCGCATAAATATGCTGAAATGATTGACCTGCTCGGTCTGTACTGTTTTGATAATATCAATGCTGAAAAGGCGGAAAAAAGCATAGGGACATTAGGCGGCGGAAATCATTTTATAGAAGTCGACAGAGGGAGCGACGGCTCAATTTACATCGTAATACACTCAGGGTCGCGTCACCTCGGCGTTGAGGTGGCGTCATACTACCAAAATGAAGCGTACAGACGTTTGAAAAAGAACAGCGGTAAGGATATAGAAAAATTTATAGAAAAACTCAAGTCGGAGGGAAAGCAAAAAAGTATCCAATCGGAACTTAAAAAACTTAACCTTTCGGATATTCCGAAAAATCTTGCATATACGGAAGGGGAGCTGTTCCGCCAATATATACACGATATGAAGCTGACGCAGAGTTTTGCCCTGATCAACCGACAAGCAATGATGCACGAAATTATAAAGGGTATGAAACTTCACGTTACGGAACATTTCAGTACAATTCATAATTATATAGATACGGAAAGTATGATTTTAAGAAAGGGCGCCGTGTCGGCAAATAAAGGCGAAAAATTGATTATACCCATCAATATGAGGGACGGAAGTCTTATATGTATCGGAAAAGGCAGTGAGGATTGGAACTTCTCTGCGCCGCACGGTGCGGGCAGGCTTATGTCACGCTCCTCCGCAAAAGAAAAATTCACCGTGTGCGAATTTAAAAAGCAAATGTCGGGAATATACACCACCTCCGTTGACCAAAGCACTCTTGATGAATGTCCTATGGCGTACAAATCAATAGACGACATTATAAATAATATTTCGGAAACGGCGGAGATTACCGACATTATAAAACCTATATACAATTTTAAGGCGGGAGCATAAAAATCTTTTCCGACAGTTTAGTATGTATTCTATTAATGTTGACCGAAAATTCAATTTGTGTTATCATAAAACAGTAAGGTTTACGGCATTATGCCGAATTATATTTTTCGGAGAAATTTTTATGAATACATTTCAAACAAGAAGAATAGTTGTAAAGGTCGGTACGTCCACATTGACGTATGAAAACGGACGCGTTAACCTGCGCAGAATGGAAATGCTGTGTAAGGTTTTGAGTGATTTGCACAACAGCGGAAAGCAGATAATACTTGTAAGCTCGGGAGCAATAGGTGTAGGCGTCGGGAAGCTGAAACTTTCCCGACGACCGACCGAAACCCGTTACAAACAGGCTTTGGCGGCTGTCGGGCAGTGTGAAATAATGTTCCTGTACGACAAATTTTTCGGTGAATACAACAATTCGGTAGCGCAGGTTCTTATGACGAAAAACATAATAACAAATGACCATTCGCGTCAGAATGTTATAAATACATTCCAAACGCTTCTTGAAATGGGAATTATCCCCATAGTAAACGAAAATGACACCGTTGCGATTGATGAGCTTGTAGGTGAAAACTTTGGAGATAATGATAATCTTTCCGCAATTGTTGCGGATATTTTGGGAGCCGATTTGCTTATTATACTTACCGATATTGACGGTCTGTATGACTGTGACCCCAGGAAAAACGCCAACGCAAAGAAAATCCCTATCGTAACGCATATTGATGACGAAATCAGAAAAATGGCAGGCGGTTCGGGCTCAAACAGGGGGACGGGGGGAATGACCACAAAAATAACCGCAGCCGCCGTCGCAACTTCCGCAGGAATAAACTGTTGCGTTATGAGCGGTGAAAATCCCCAAAATATTTACAGACTTATTGAGGGAGAGCAAATGGGAACTTTGTTTACAGCCGCCGAGGGCAGCGTATGATCGTATTGAACAAAACGAGAAGAATAATATTAACTTATGACGTTATGTGAACCGAATGTATAGACATCGGCAGTGTTCTGTAAACGGTTCGCAGCGGACTTTTAATTTTTGACAGGGAGGATATATTTATGACTGTAATTGAGAAAATGGGCGCAAAAGCTAAAAAAGCATCGAAAATGCTTTCGATTGCGGGAGAAAAGAAAAATGACGCTCTTAAGGCAATCGCAAAAGCTCTTACGGACAATGCCGAAAAAATTATTGAAGCAAACAAAATTGATCTTGAAAACGGCAGACAAAATAATCTGTCCGAGTCATTGCTTGACAGGCTAATGCTTGACGACTCAAGAATAAAAGGAATTGCACAAGGCGTACTTGAGGTTGCCGCTCTTCCGGATCCGGTCGGCACCGTAATTTCGGGCGGCAAAAGACCAAACGGACTTGAAATAACGAAAGTTCGTGTTCCGATCGGGGTAATAGGAATAATATTTGAGTCCCGTCCGAATGTTACCGCCGACGCCGCAGTCCTTTGTCTTAAAAGCGGCAATGCGGTAATTCTTAGGGGCGGCAAGGAAGCAATAAACTCAAACAAATGTATAACCGGCATTATGCAAGACGCAATTGAATCGGCAGGCTTGGACAGGAATTGTGTCCAGCTTATAGAGGATACATCGAGGCAGTCGTCGGTCGAACTTATGTGCCTTACGGATTATCTTGACGTTCTTATTCCCCGTGGAGGAAAAGGTCTTATCCGTGCGGTTGTTGAAAATGCCAAAGTTCCTGTAATTGAAACGGGCGCGGGAAACTGTCATGTATATGTTGACGAAAGCGCGGACATAGATATGGCGGCAAATATTATCTACAACGCAAAAACATCTCGTCCGTCGGTATGCAATGCAATCGAAACCGTACTCGTACATAAAAATATAGCAGAAAAAGCCCTGCCCGTTATAAAGGCAAGGCTTGACGAAAAGAATGTTCAAATAAGAGGCTGTGACGAAACAAGAAAGATTTTGGGCGACAGCGTTATCCCCGCTGACGAAAGCGACTGGGAAACCGAATACGGCGATTATATTCTTGCCGTTAAGACAGTAAAGGATATTGATGAAGCAACGGAGCATATAGCGAAATATTCAACCGGTCACAGTGAGTGTATAATAACAAAAGACTATAAAAATGCAAAAAAATTTACGTCTGTTGTGGACTCGGCTGCCGTTTACGTCAATGCCTCAACACGTTTTACAGACGGCGGAATGTTCGGACTTGGCGCAGAAATAGGTATTTCTACCCAAAAGCTGCATACAAGGGGTCCTATGGGCTTGAATGAGCTGACGTCTGTAAAGTTTATAATTGAGGGTGACGGTCAAGTAAGGTAACGCCGTACTATATAAGAAGATACAAAAGCGCAAGCATTAGGCTGTTGTCGGATTTTTCGTCCATAAGCAGTAAAATAAGACTCAGTATAAGCGTTTTTTCCTTATCCTTAAACAATGCTTCAAAAATACCGCTTTGTTTGTCTTTTCTTGGTTCTCCGCGAATCGATTGACGAGAGAAACCGCCGCCGTTATTGTTGTTGTTATTATTGCTGTTATTGCTCATCTGCGGCTCTTGCCGTACTTCTTTGGGCGGCGGTACTCTTGACGGAGGGACGGGAGCGGGTCTTGCCCTGTTTTGCATTTCTCTTGCACGTCTTACAGCCTCCTGCTGCATTTTGAGCATTTCGCTTTCTGTCAAAATATCACCCGCTGTTAATTATAAATTTTTGCGCGTCTTTTTCAAAATGTGCCGTGTGGAAAAGGAAAGAGTTGTCGAATCCTCAATTAAACGGAAATTATTGTATACTTTTACTTAAACAGTTCTATACCGGAGCTTTTAAGAAGAGGAAGCATACGAATCAATCCCAAAAGTCTTATTGCCCCGTCAATTTTTTTTGCACGTTCATCGTGCATAAACGGTTTTAATGCACGCAAAAGACGAATACTGTCATCATCGCTCCTTGCCGACTGAAGCAGCGGCGCGAGCTTCATAACGGTTCCGATCATTTCGGTATTTAAGGAGTCGCCGATGCTGTTTTCTTTAATAGGATCCGGCTGGGCTCTTTGTTCATTTGTATCCGACTGTCCCAGCAGCCCCGCAAGACCCTTTATTTGTTCCATTGTTTCGGGATTCCCCAGAAGCTCGCTTATTTTTTGGGACAAATCATCCATATACTACTTTTCTCCCATCAGCTTTTTTATAATTGCCTGTGCTTGCGGTGATTTCAGGATTTTTTCGGTTTGAGCTTTATCCGAAAGAATCTTTTCCACCTGCTTTTGCTGCTCCGGCGACAAATTATTGAACATTTTGTCCACACTGTTTTTATCCATAAGATTCACCCCCTGTAATTATTTATGCCGGCAGATTCAAATATATGTTGGAGGTAAATATGAAAATTATTGTTGTTTCTGATTCTCACGGAAACGTTGATGAACTTTCCCGAATTGTATTAATGAACGGTAGTGCCGATATAGTTGTTTTTTGCGGTGACGGTTACCGCGATATACAGTCTGTAAGAGGAATGTATCCCGACAAAATGTATGTTGCAGTTAAAGGCAATAATGATTGGTACTGTAACGAACCATATTTGCAGGAAATAAAAGTGTGCGGAAAGAAAATTATAATTACACACGGTCATACTTACGGAGTCAAGGAAGGTTATTACAGAATAGCAAGTTACGCCCACTCGGTAAATGCCGATATTGCTCTTTTCGGACATACCCACTCACAATATTTGGATTATGACGGGCGAGTGCTTCTTATGAATCCCGGTTCAATAGGATACAAAGGTGAACACGGAATTATCGAGATAGAGGACAGCGGCAAAATAACGGCAAAAATTTACCCCGCCAACCAATTCAATCCGCCGATTACCATTCAATAAATAATAAAATTAAAATTCGCTGTAAACTGTGTCATTATTACACATTATATCATAAGATATACGGGAGATGATATAATGTGTAATAATTTTTTTATGCACCCAAATGCGGTTGCGTGTATAACGGGAGGGGAAGAAGCTCCCGATATTAAGGGCTGTGTACAATTTTTTCAGAGATGCGGAGGAGTTTTGACAGTTGTAAATGTTTCCGGACTGCCCGAAGAAAACGTATCCGGCTTTTTTGCTTTCCATATTCACGAAGGAAGCGATTGTACGGGTGAAAGATTTGAAAATACAAAGAGCCATTACAACCCCGAAAATGTCCCGCATCCGGAACATTCGGGAGATTTGCCGCCTTTGCTTTCCTGTAAAGGAAAGGCATTTATGGCTGTCTTTACTAATCGTTTTTCGGTAAAGGAAATAATCGGGCGCACGGTCGTAATTCATAGCGGAGCCGATGATTTTGTTACACAGCCGTCAGGCAACGCCAAGGCAAAAATCGCCTGCGGAGTGATACGTAAAAGTTGACGTAAAATATGAATTAACTGTCGCCTTGAATTTATGTATTTATAAAGGAATACCGTTACGTCCAAAATTTTCGGAAAAATAAAAGAACGCAAAGTATACAAGAGCCAGTGCCATAAAAATAACACACCATATTATAAATGCCCTTGTGTAAGACCTGATATTAATGTTAACGTTTTTCCCGAATGAAAAAAATATTGCGGCGGCTATATTAATTATAGGTATAAAAAGAAGAAGCTGGATTAAAAATGCCGAACCGGTCGTTATAGGATTTTGATTTAAAGACTTTTCCGTTTTTTCCGTAGATGCAATATCCTCCGAATCGGAAGATACAAGTATTCTTGCGCGTTCCGATGCCTGTCTGTTAAGCTCGTCTATTCTTTTTTGGTCAAACACCTTTTTAAAAGGAGGCTGACACAACGCTTCTATCTCTGAAGCTGTTTTTTCTCTTCGATAAAGCTCTTCTGCAATTTCGTACATTATACCTGACGATTCGGGCAATGTATGCGTATTATCGGGCTTGGGCAATTCGTCGTCACTTCCGACTATCTCCGTGCCGTCCGGTACATTTTCTGCGGTTTCATTAATAATCGTTAAAGTGCCGGGGCTTGGTGCCGACGAATCCTCCGTTTTATTTTGTTTGTCGTTTACACTTATTTCTTTGTTTAGAACGTCCGGCTTTTCTTTTTTGTTTTTATTCACGGTGTGTTTGTTGGTCTTATTCTGCTTTTTTGCTGTCTTTTTTGCTTGTTTGTTTTTCAGAATATCTACCGCCGCCGTTCCGCAATAGGCGCAAACAGTATGATTTTTGGGAATTTCCCTTTCACAATTTTTACAAAGCATAAAAATATCCTCCTACGGAATTTAATCAGCAGAAGGATAAACAAATTATTTAAGAAGAATAAAAATAAAATCAATCAAGGCTGTTAATAACAAGACCGGTTATCAGCTTAGGATAAAAATATGTGGATTTTTGCGGCATTTTTTCTCCCGAAGCTGCAACGTCACGAATTTCGGCAACTCTTGTGGGATTAAGAATAAACGCACATTGCGCCTTTCCGCTGTCCACGGCGGATACAGCCTCGTCGATCTGTTTTGTGTATGTCAGATTTATTTGTTTTGCCATATTTTCCGAATCTATCCCGAAAATTTTTTCAAGCACCAGAGTATGAAGCACCGTTACATCAAGCTGTTGTACAGACTTGCTTTTGTTCGGCAAAAGTTTCGCGATAATATCGTTGTTTTTAAGGACAAGAAGAGTGTAATCGTTTTCGCCCGAGTAAAAAACAAACGCTTTTCTGCCGGCATCATACATTTCTTTCAGCTTTTGTTCCGCAATATCCATATTCGGCTGATATATGACGTCAAAATATTCCCTGCACCCGTCAAGCATTTTTTCTTTGTCAAAATCCGGCAAATCACGCACAAGCCTATGTGTCGGCAAAACAACAAGTCCGGGGTGTTCCATATCGACAAGCATCATCATTACATAATCTTCACCGCCGTTGCCTATGTTGTTTTCGCGGCAGTAATTGCGGTAATTAAGGGCTGTTTCATACCTATGGTGACCGTCCGCTATATACAGCTTTTTGTCCTTGAAATCGGAACAAACAGCGTTTATCTGTTCGGTATCGGAAACAATCCATAATCTGTGTGTGACGCCGTCGCCGTCGGTAAATTCAATTTCCGGTTTGTTTGAAGATAGTATGTCGAGCCTGTTTGTTATTTTATGTTCGGGATCCGTATAAAGGGAATAAATTTGGCTGAAATTACAGTTTGTTGCTTTCATAAGATTAAAACGATCCTGCTTTGCCTTTGACAACGTTTCTTCATGCGGCAAAACAATTCCCTTTGAAAATTCCTCCAGTTTGACGCGGACAATACAGCCTTTAATTTTTGCGTGTATACCGTTAACGGAAAACTCTTCCTCATATATATACACCGACTCTTTATTGTCCTTTCTCAAAATGTCATTGTCAATCATAGCCTCAAGAGTTTTAGCGGCTGTGCCGTAGGGGTCATCTCCCTTTGGAAGCTCCAAGCGTATTATATTGTTCGGATTTTTTTTGATATATTCCTCACGCTGTTCGTCGTTGACAATATCATACGGAGGGCAAACAAGCTCATCTGTTTTGCCTGCTTTCTCGGTGTTAAATCTGAGCGCCTTAAAAGGTTTTATTTCTGCCATTTCAAATACTCCTTACGATAAAATATTAATAATATTATTTTACCGTTAAGAACATTAGCTGTCAATGTTTTAATGCTATTCTTCTGCTGTAAATAAACTATATCACGCGAAGAATAAAAATATTAACGAAAAAAGTGTGCAGTATTTTTCCGGTTTTGACACTTTATTTTTTATGTAAGGATAAAATATGAAAAAGTTACAAAAAAATTTAAGAATATATTGACAAAATATATAAAATGTGATACATTGTTAAAAGATTGATTAGGATTATTTTTTGGTATTTACATTAATTATTAAGGAGTGAATTATATTGAGAAAAAATATGAGGCTAATAAAAGAGCTGTTATATAAAAATATAATCAAGGTGGTTTCAATATTTTTGGTATTGATACTCGTGTGTACCTATATAGGCTTAGTAATTGCAAGATATAATTATCGTAAGAATTATTTCGATATGTTTAACAAACCGGAATTTTCAAACGCTTCTTTTGTCGGTATACCGAGTTTTGTAAGAGGAGAGTATTATTCACTTGAAGAACAAGCTCGAACAATGCAGAAAATTCCCAGGAATTATTATTTTGATAAAGCTCGGTACAGATATTTTAAAGATAATGATATATACAGCGATTTAAAAAAACTGTCGGCGGTTGATAATGTATATTATTACTATACTCTGCCACTTGGAGCTCAAGGTTTTGTTATGAGTAACGATACATATAAACTGTTGTTTCAGCGTCCACTTTCAAGCGGAAAAAACTTTGAGGATACCGAGCAGACAAGCAAGTATCCCAATGCAGTGGTTTGCGGTCCGCGCTTTGATGACGTTTCTGTGGGAGATGATATACCGATAACTGCGAAATACCTTCCCATAAGTGAAATTTCTTCGGTTTCATATTATCAGGCGTCCGAAAATTTGGAAGATCAGTTAGTATCGAAAGAATATAAAGTTCACGTTATAGGAAAGATTTCATATCCGTACAAAACCTTAGATGAAATGCCGGGCTATGAGTCGCAGTTGAATTATGGTCCAGATAATACATGTGACGATGCGATAATTATGTTGGACAATGATTTTACACTTAATTATTTTTCTGATATTTCCGTAAAATCTTATCCCGGTGAATCCATTGTTTCATATAAAAAAGGTGCGTCGGCAAAAGATATGGAGGAATTTAGAGCATATTGTGACAAAATGACCTCAGGCTTTATTGATAAATTATATAAAAAATTCGATATAAAGAGGCGTGGAGGCTTGCCCAGAATTTATGTAAACGGTAAGGATGTAGTTGCAAGACCGTATAATAATTCTGTTTCGGAATCGTATGACTATGCCATTAATAATTTGAACAGTGAAACAAAAACAAGATTACTGCCCGTTGCGTTGGTTATTGGTGTCATCGGTATTATAGCATCATGTTTTGCGGCGGTGCTTATGGTAAGAAAAAAGCGGAAAGATATTTGTATATATTATTTCTGCGGGTGTACGAAAAGTAAAGTATATCTGTTGTATTTATCTATAACGGCGGCATCGGTGCTTGCGGTAGGTATATTGTCATCTGTCTTTATGTATGTTTACAATAATATTTCGTTCTTTTTGAACCCGAATGAAGATGATGTAATATTGAGTTCGATATTTCATGTAAATTTCAATAAGGCTTTTGTTGATTTCCAATCAAACTGTTACATTGCGGTGTGGCTTTATTTGCTCGTTGTTTTTGTAATATTGTCGGTTTTGATTTACTTTTTGACCGCAAAAAGAAAATATATGTTAATTGATTTTTATAATAAGTTAAAAATATAGTAAGCTAATGTGAGATTATTTGTATAATAAGAATTTATTGTTTTGTTTTGCGAAAAAATATTGACAAAAAATGTAAAATACAGTATACTTTAAGTATAAAATATTTAAGGAGGTTTTCTATATGAAAAAGTCGGTTTTAGGTAAAGTTTTGGCGTCTGTATTGATTACGGCAACAGTGGGGGTATTTTCCGCTGCTGCTGTAAATGCTGTTACTTATGATTACGGAACCATTAACGTTAATTACGGTCAAAATTATAGTTATTTAGAAAATAACGATGAGTTAAGATGTTATTTTGAAACAAAAACAAGTGATCACGGAAATCGCTCAGGTACGCATTACTACACAAATTCTAAAAATGGATTGGTAAGGGGTGCAGCGTATTCTTATATGACTTATATTGATTATGAAGGTAAATCACGTACTCCGGACTATAACGGAAAGCGTAGCGGAATTGGTTGGGTAAAATCTGCTTGGGTTGAACCCGAATCTTCCGTTTGCAAAACTGTTAAAAAAGTTGTTCACTATGGTGAAAAGTATGATGATACATACGGTGATACATACACAATTGATAAATTTACTACAATTTAAAAAATGTGTTCGGATTAATAGAATAATCGTAAATATTATGTGATGTGTTATCTTTTTGTAAGTTGGAATTGTTAAGAAGTGGGGTTTATAATAAATATAAAAAAACATAAAAAATTCTTGACAAAAAATGTAAGAAATGATATACTTTAAGTATAAAATATTTAAGGAGGTTTTTTTATATGAAAAAATCAGTTTTGGGCAAGGTAGTAGCATCTGTGTTGATTACGGCAACAGTGGGAGTGTTTTCCGCTGCGGCAGTAAATGCCGGTACTTATTGTTACGGAAAAGTTAATGTTAATTACGACCAAAATTATGATTATCATTATAATAACAATGAGTTTCAATGTTACTATGAAACAAAAACAACCAGTCACGGACAACGCTCGGGTACACATTACTACACGAATTCTAAAGATGGCTTGGTAAGAGGCGCAGCATATTCTTATATAACTTATATTGATAATAAAGGTCAAACACGGACGCCGGACTATAACGGAAAGTGCAGCGGAACCGGCTGGGTAGAATCCGATTGGGTTGAACTTACTCCTTCCGTTTGCAAAGAGGTTACGAAGGTAGTTCACTATGGTGAAAAATATGAGGATATATACGGTGATACATACACAATTGATAAATTTGTCACATATTAATTACACAGTGAAATCATTTTGACGTGTAAATTTAAGTTAATGTGAGGAATAGGTTTTGATAATAAAAAATATTAAATTGTGTTTTCAGTTTTTCGGAAAAAACAAGTTGAAAGTCCTTGCACTGCTTATAATTGCTGTAAGTAATTGTATAATACTGTGTTCTTCCATAGGCTATTGTAATTATCGTGAATATTCGTTTAGTATGTACGACAAATCGGAAATAAGAAATGCCGATTATGTCAAAATATACTATCAATTGAATATGCAGTATCAGCTTAATTATGAAAACGAAAACGGAGGCGTTGATGTCGAAGCGGTAAATAAATCGTATTCTGAAGCGCTGGAAGATGATGTTTATCATCAAATAGAACAGCTTCCCGCAGTTGATTCGGTTTACAGCTACAATGTTGAGGAAAACGGTGACAATCGTTATAACGATTCTCATATTTCACTGCTTTTTTCAAATAAGGATACCGCTCGCTTGTGGAATTACGAGCTTTCGGACGGGTGTTGGTTTTGGGAAACAAAACAGACAAGCAAATATCCTAATGCCGTTGTATGCGGTTCAATTTTTCAAAACGTGGAAGTTGGCAGTGATATTGAAATACTATATTTATCAAGACCGTATAAGATTCACGTTATAGGTAAGGTTGCCGCTCCTTATCAAACGGTTGATATTACGGGTGAGTACAGCTTAGGATTGACAAACGAAAACAGGATTTTCTTTTTGGACGACGAAATGAGCTACAACACATTCGGCGCAAGAATAAAAAGAAATCCGACGGGAGCCATTGTAAAGTATAAAGATAACTCGACAAAGGAAGATATAGAAGAGTGCAGAAAATTCTATAAAAGTTATGTATATGGCAAACTTTCCAAAGACTTGGTCGACATAGACGAATCGGAGCTTGATGAAATAGATTGTTTTACCGAGCCGGAATTTAAGTTTAACAATACGGAACATCTTATTGAATCAGCGAAAAGAGAGGCATTTTCCAGAAATACATTCTTCACAGTTATTGCCTCATTAATGTTTGTTATACTTACCGCTCTTATGGTCAAGGTCAAAATGCCGGAGTTCTGTATATATCGTTTTTGCGGCTGTACACGCATAAGGAGTTTTCTCATTTTTCTGTCGGCAATATTGTCGATAACGGTGCTGGCGGGAATTTTGGGTTCATTATTTATGTTGTTGCACACCTATATGGCTTATAACGGAATGACCGATATGAAAATGTCGGGGTATATTTACGGCGGTAACTGTTACTTGACAATGTGGTTGACGTTGATTGCTGATGTACTGCTTGGTTCAATTATTCCTTTTATCGTTTTGTGTAAAAGAAAGATAACATTGATTACTCTGTACAAAATAGAAAAGGAATAAAAGTATAGAATTTAGGAATCTTTGTTGACAGAGCATTTAAAATATGATATACTTTGAATACAAAATAACTATTTTGAGATTGAGGTTCATATACAAAAGTTTATTTTATATTGTATTTTATATTGAGTATGTTGTATAAATGTTTTTATGTGTAACTTTAAGTTAGATGTTAGGAGCAGATTTTGGTAATAAAAAATATTAAACTGTATTTTCAGTTTTTCGGAAAAAACAAGTTGAAATTTCTTGCGTTTCTTATAATTGCCGTAATCAACTGTATAGTACAGTGTCTTTCTGTTGGATACTGCGACTATCTTGAGTATTCTCTGAGTATGTATGACAGACCCGAACTCAAATATACCGACTATGTTGATATATACAATGAGTTGGATAATCAGATTACGTTTCAGTTTCAGGATGATTACGGAGCAATTGATACAGAATCGTTAAAAAAAACTTATTCCGAGTCATTGAAAGATGATGTTTATCATCAGATAGAACAGCTTCCCGTTGTTGATAAAGTTTATAGATATGACACTGCGTCATCCCGTTATGACGATTCGGATGTTTCGTTGTTTTTTTCAAATGAAGATACCGCACGCTTGTGGAATTACGAGCTTTCGGACGGGTGTTGGTTTTGGAAAACAAAACAGACAAGTAAATATCCCAATGCCGTTGTGTGTGGTTCAATTTTTAAAAATGTTAAAACAAACAGCGATATTGAGATAACATATTTAAAAAAACGGTTCAAAATTCACGTTATAGGTAAGGTTGCCGCTCCGTATAGAACGGTTGATTATTTTACGAGAAATTACATTTCGGGATTAACAAACGAAAACAGGATTTTCCTTTTAGATAACGAAATGAATTACAACACATTCGGTGCGTCAATAAAATTGAACCCGACTGCGGCATTTGTAAAATATAAGGACAGCGCAAGCAGTGACGATATAGATGAGTGCAGGTATTTTTACAGAGATTATATATATGACAAGCTCAATATGGAAATGCTGGATCCAAGTGATATATATCCTTGTGATAGCCATTATTATAATATGGATTGTGCGGAAATTGGTATAAGAGAGATCAAGACTAATGCCTTTTTATTCAATTTCTTTTTTACCGCTGTTACTGCATTTATTCTTATAATATTGGCTGCACTTATGGTAAAAAGTAAAATGCTCGATTTTTGTATATATCGTTTTTGCGGCTGTACACGCATAAGGAGCTTTCTCATTTTCCTTTCGACAATATTGTCAATAACGGTGCTGGCGGGAATTATGGGTTCAGCATTTATGTTGGTACATAATTATATGATTTGTGACGGAATGACCGATATGAAAATGTCGCAGTATATTTACGGCGATAACTGTTACTTAACAATGTGGCTGACACTGTTTATGAATATATTGCTTTGTTCCGTTATACCGTTTATTGTTTTGTGTAGAAGAAAAATTAATTTAATTACTTTATACCGAACCGAAAAGCAATAAAAATTATAGCTGAAATGATAATTTCTTGTGTTTATTTGCATACTGAATAACGGTAAATATCAAAAAAGGCGGCGCCCAAAATTTTTTATGAGGCGTTGCCTTTTTGTAAGTTTGAATTGTTAAGGAGTGATTACTATTGAGAAAAAATATGAGGCTAATAAAAGAGCTGTTATATAAAAATATAATCAAAGTGGTTTCAATATTTTTGGTATTGATACTCGTGTGTACCTATATAGGCTTAGTAATTGCAAGATATAATTATCGTAAGAATTATTTCGATATGTTTAACAAACCGGAATTTTCAAACGCTTCTTTTGTCGGTATAGAGAGTTCTGTAAGCAGTGGATATGATTCACTTAGAGAGCAAGCTCGAACAATGCAGAAAATTCCCCAGCATTATGATTTTCAGGAAGCTCAGCTCAAATATTTTAAAGATAATGATATATACAGCGATTTAAAAAAACTGTCAGCGGTTGATAATGTATATTATTACTATGATCTGCCGGCCAATTATGCCCGAAACCTGGAACGTACATCTTTCGTTTTTGCTATGAGTAACGATACATATAAACTGTTGTTTCAGCGTCCGCTTTCAAGCGGAAAAAACTTTGAAGATACCGAGCAGACAAGCAAGTATCCCAATGCAGTGGTTTGCGGTCCGAGCTATGATGACGTTTCTGTGGGAGATGATATACCGATAACTGCGGAATACACTCCGGTAAGCAAATTTTCTTCGAGTTCATATTATCAGGTATCCTCAAGTCAGATAATATCGAAAGAATATAAAGTTCACGTTATAGGAAAGATTTCATATCCGTACAAAACCTTAAGTCAATTGCCGCCCAATGAAACGCAGTTGTATATTTTATTTAATACATGTGACGATGCGATAATTATGCTGGACAATGATTTTACACTTAATTATTTTTCTGATATTTCCGTAAAATCTCATCCCGGCCCTTATTCCATTGTTTCATATAAAAAGAGTGCTTCGGCAAAAGATATGGAGGAATTTAGAGCATATTGTGACAAAATTACCTCGGCTCATATTAGTGAAGTATATAAAAAATTCGATATAAAGATGCGTGGAGGCTTGCCCAGAATGTATGTAAACGGTAAGGATGTAGTTGCAAGACCGTATAATAATTCTGTTTCGGAATCGTATGACTTTGCCATTAATAATTTGAACAGTGAAACAAAAACAAGATTACTGCCCGTTGCTTTGGTTATTGGTGTCATCGGTATTATAGCATCATGTTTTGCGGCGGTGCTTATGATAAGAAAAAAGCGGAAAGATATTTGTATATATTATTTCTGTGGGTGTACGAAAAGTAAAGTATATCTGTTGTATTTATCTATAACGGCGGCATCGGTGCTTGCGGTAGGTATATTGTCATCTGTCTTTATGTATGTTTACAATAATATTTCGTTCTTTTTTAATTCGGGTGACAATAGTGAGATATTTACGATATTGGGTTCGATATTACATGTAGATTTCAATATGTCTTTTATTGATTTCCAATCAAACTGTTATATTGCTGTGTGGCTTTATTTGCTCGTTGTTTTTGTAATATTGTCGGTTCTGATTTACTTTTTGACCGCAAAAAGAAAATATATGTTAATTGATTTTTATAATAAGCTGAAAATATAATAAATCGGGAGTGACACAATGCGAAATTTTATCCTTGCAATAAATCGTGTCAAAGAGGATTTTATAAATCATAAGCCATTTATGATATTATATTTAATAGGCTCCGTAGTGTGTATTATTGTATTTATATATTCATATACAAATATTCCGTTAATTATACAACAGTATAAAGAAGCCTCATTGATTGACAGAACGTATACTGTTGAATTTTCGGAGAAAACAGAAATTGAAAAATCCTCTTTTGATTTTCTTGAAAATTACAATGTGGAAAGTACATATATACAATATTACGGCAATGACGAAAACAGCAAAGAAAACACGGATATTTTTTCCGATAACACTAAAAAGAATGATATAATAGGTGTGACGGTAGTTTTAAAATCCACTCTGTCAACATATCAAAACGCCGAATTTATTGAAGAAATTTCAAAAAAGGTAGGTGGTAAATATCATATAAAATCCATAATCAGCCCCTCACCGTCAGATAATAGCGGACCTGATATAAATTTGATAGTACAAAATTTATTAAATATATCCCTAATGTATATTATATGTTTTGGAGTTTGCGCGTGTTTATTTAAGCACATATTTGATTCAAACAGATACGAAAACACTATATATTCAATAGTGGGTTCGTCGAAAAAACGGGTTTTTTCAATAGCACTTATTGAGGCAGGGATTTTATCTTTAATAAGTATTGCAATTGCTTTTATTATCCATTTTTTGTTGTATGATATTCTGTTTTCAAAAATATATTTGTACAGTGTACCATATAACACTTTGGATTACATTGTAATAGCAATTTTTACACTTACCCTTTCAATTGTAACGATAATTCCGTTTTTTGTTATGTATTTTAAAAATCCTATAATAAAAACAAAACGTAAATTGTAAAGTAAAGGAGAACGGCTATGATTGAACTGAAAAATTTAAGTAAGATTTACAAGGTAGGAAAAGGGAAGAATTTTACCGAAACACAAGCCCTTAACAATATAAACCTTACAATCGAGGACGGCGAAAGCGTTGCGATTCAGGGTAAATCGGGTGCGGGCAAATCTACTCTTTTAAACATTCTCGGTATTCTTGATTCGTATAACAGCGGCAATTATTTTATAGACGGGGAAGAGGTAAAAAAGCTCTCCGATAAAAAAGCCGCAAAACTGAGAAATGAAAAAATAGGTTTTGTTCTTCAAGATTTTTCTCTTATAGACAGTAAAAGTGTAGCTATGAATGTAATGCTTCCTCTGTTTTTTTGCGGCTGCAAACATAATGTAATGTACGAAAAAGCCGAAAAAGCACTTGAACTTGTGGACATAAAGGATCAGATAAACAAAAAAACATATCAGCTTTCGGGCGGTCAGCGTCAGCGTGTTGCCATTGCAAGAGCGATAGTAAATAATCCGTCGATAATTCTTGCCGACGAACCTACGGGCGCGCTGGACAAAGAAACTTCCAAACAAATAATGGATCTTCTTTTAAAACTGAACGAAACAGAAAAAATTACGCTTATAGTTGTAACGCACGATGACGATGTTGCGAAATGCTGTAAACGCAGGATTGAAATATCTGACGGAAACATAAAGAAAAGTGATTCCTAATTAACAAGCACAAAGCAACGATACAAAACACACATATTGATTTACAAAACCGAGGCTGCGGTAAAATGCAGGCTTCGGTTTTTGTAATTATTTTTAAATTTCTGTTTATATTTTTATAATTTATGTTATAATGCTATTATTAAATTATGGAGGTTTTTAAATGGACTGGGAGTTTTATATACTGAACTATATTCAGCAAAATTTTAGAAACGACTTTTTGGATATGGCAATGCCTTTCATATCATTTATAGGAAATGGATATTTATGGTTTTTGGCAGCGATTGTTTGTTTTTTGATAAAAAAAACACGTCCTTTTGGAAGGACGTTGGCAATCAATTTGGCATTGTGCGTAATTTCGTGCAGCTTTATTTTGAAACCCATTGTGCAGAGAATACGCCCCTATGATTTAAATTCTACCGTATCTCTTATTGTAGATGCCGAAACGGACTATTCGTTTCCATCGGGACATACCTTTTTGGCTTTCAGCACGGCAACGATAATTTTTATGTATAACAAAGCGCTTGGTACTGCTGCGTATATTTTCGCCTCAATCATTGCATTTTCTCGGTTATATTTATATGTACATTTTCCCACGGACGTTATTTGTGGGGCTGTTTTTGGTATACTTATAGCTGTTGCGGCATATCGTATTGATAAAATGACTTTTCCAAGCAAACTTCAAGTACACGAACCAAAGTATAAGCGCTCGCTTTAACAACGGTGCGGAGCCCGCACCGGCGATTCGCGGCGCAGTGCCTGCGCTCTCAATTCGCGGCGCCGAGCCTGCGCGGGCAATTCGCGGCGCAGTGCCTGCGCTCTCAATTCGCGTTGTCGCTCACTCCGTTCGCTCGTACTGCAAGCGATAAGTACATTCGCGCGGCGTAAGTTAATGTATCCATAGTTAAAAGTTTCGGCGCAGTGCCTGCGCTCTCAATTCGCGGCGCCGAGCCGGCGCAGGCGATTCGCGTTGTCGCTCACTCCGTTCGCTCGTACTGCAAGCGATAAGTACATTCGCGCGGCGTTAGTTTATGTTCCCATAGTTAAAAGTTTCGGTCAAGCCTTTTCAAAGGCTTGCGGATTCCAAAGGCATAGCCTTTGGCGGGTTTTAAGGGCGGAGCCCTTAACTGCGCCGAGCCTGCGCGGGCAATTTGCGAAGTCGTTCGCTCCGCTCACTCGTATTGCAAGCGATAAGTGCGTTCGCGCGGCGTTAGTTAATGTATCCATAGTTAAAAGTTTCGGTCAAGCCTTTTCAAAGGCTTGCGGATTCCAAAGGCTGCCAACATATATGACACGACAAAAGGCTCTTTCCTCAACATCATTTTAGCTGTTATATCTGAGCAAACAGTGCATTTGTACTTCCAACGAGCACAAATACGCTTTTTCGGGACACCCTAAGATCTGTAAAAAATCCTCTTTTTCGTATTTATGTCTGTTAATTCGTTTTATTATATGATATGATAGAATTATCAATCATTGAGGGGCGATAGTATGAGCGCTAAGAATCAATTTGACTGGATAGCATTTTATGAGGAGTTTGCAGATAAGTTGCTTACATATAAGGACAATCGGCATGAGCTGATTGAAAAGATAAAACGGGTTTATGAGGTTACGGAGATAAAACTGCCAAGATTGGAACGCAATAAAAACGGCGAAAATGAGATTGTAGATATAGACCCGTTTACTACGTTTGGTCTTTTTAATAAACACATCACAGATGTAAACAGAATAAGAATAATTACAGAAATCAAAGAATTGTTTTCAATTAACTCTGATGTACCTACCAGCTTTGACGGTATTCCGTTGTTGAACAATCAGATGGCTACATTCTATTGGTTTGGCAGCGATCGTGGTGAACACGATATTAATAATCTTTGGGATGTTTTCGCTTATGCTATAGCACTTTCAAGTTCAGATTCGCCCGAACTGAAAGATAGTTTTACACATTCATTTAATGTTTCCCTTTCTCAAAAGGGCGTAAAGTGGAATCTGTCAATGGGCTTATATTGGATTCGTCCTAACAGATTTTTGAATTTGGATTCACGCAACAGATGGTTTATCATAAACAACGACAGCTTACCTGAGTCTATTGTTGCAAGGGTGAAGAATTTGAAATCTATGCCCGAAGCAGAAGAGTATCTCGCTATATGTGACGAGTGCCTTTCCTATATTCATTCCGATAACTCTCCCTATGATTCACTTTCCGCTTTGTCTTTTAGTGCTTGGAATGTTTCCAAACAGGACGACGGATATGAGAAGCTGACGGAAAGTTCATCGTCAAATTCCGGTGCTAAATTCCTGCGTTGGTTCAGACCTATTTTGCAGGCGCTCAAAGATTTAGGGGGTTCTGCGACTCCGAAAGAGGTACGAAATAAAATAATAGAAGACGAAAAGTTGACCGAAGAAGAAACAAGCACTGTTGTTGGTAAAACACAAACACCTGAATTCAACAATGACGTTGCTTGGGCAAGCCAGCATCTTGTCAGAGGCGGTTATTTAGACAACAGCACTCGTGGTGTTTGGAAACTCACCGAAAACGGTTGGACTGTTGATATGACAGACGAATTAGCGTCAGAGATTTTCAAAGCAATCGTTAAAGTAAACCAGCAAGATAAGGAAGATAAAGGCTCAGCTCTCGCAGACGAAGATGTAAATACAAAGCGTTATTGGATTTACTCGCCCGGTAATAATGCTTCAAAGTGGAGTGAATGTACCGAGAAAGGTGTAATGCTCATCGGTTGGGGTGAAATCGGTGATTTGACACGTTTTTCTTCTAAAGCAGAAATGAAAGCTGCTATGCAGGATTCCTACGGCGACAATAAGCCTTACCGCAATGCAGCACATGCTACTTGGCAGTTTGCCTATGATATGAAACCGGGTGACATTGTTTTTGCAAAGCAAGGTATGTATAAAATAATCGGTCGTGGTGTCGTTGAGTCCGGTTATGTGTTTGATGACAACAGTGAAGATGGGTATAACAACACTCGTAAAGTAAAGTGGACAGACATCGGTGAATGGGAGCATCCCGGTCAGGCAGTTATGAAAACGCTGACCGATATTACCCAATATACGGAATATGTTGAAAAGCTAAATGCAATGTTTGATACAGAAGATGATGACGATGATATCGACGTCGACGAAGCACCGCTGAACACCTATACAAAAGAAAACTTCCTTGCAGACGTTTATATCAGCGAAAAGCAGTATAATACTTTAGAAGGACTGCTCCGAAAGAAACTGAACGTCATTTTGCAGGGGGCTCCGGGTGTCGGTAAAACCTACGCTGCAAAACGTCTTGCCTATTCAATGATGGGTGTTAAGGATCCCGAACGTGTGCAGCTTGTTCAATTCCATCAAAGCTATTCCTATGAGGATTTTGTCGAGGGCTTCCGTCCGTCAAGCACAGGAATGAACTTTGAAATTAAGAAGGGTGTATTTTACAACTTCTGCAAAAAAGCGTCCGATGATAAAGAAAACGAGTATTTCTTTATCATTGACGAAATCAACCGTGGTAACCTCAGTAAAATTTTCGGCGAGCTGTTTATGCTGATTGAAGCCGATAAGCGTGGCAATGATATTCAGTTGCTCTACTCTTCGGACAAGTTTTCCGTTCCGAAAAATGTTTACATTATCGGTATGATGAACACAGCCGACCGAAGCTTGGCGATGATTGACTATGCGCTCCGCAGGCGTTTTGCGTTTTTTGAAATGAAGCCTGCGTTTGAATCTGAGGGTTTTAAGGAATATCAATACGGATTAGAAAATGATAAATTCAACAAACTGATTGACTGCGTTATCAGCCTGAATCACAAGATTGCCGACGACGATTCTCTCGGTGAGGGTTTCTGCATCGGTCACAGCTATTTCTGCGATATTGAGGAGATTAAGGAAAACACGCTGACTGATATTGTGGAGTTTGAAATTATCCCCTTGCTCAAAGAGTATTGGTTTGACGTGTCTTCCAAAGTAAAAGAATGGTCTGACCGTTTGAGGAGTGCTGTCAAGTGATTCCGATTCAAAATATTTACTATATGCTCTCCTACGCATTTCAGGTGCTAAATGAGCAAGGATATAAAAGTGTGGCAACAGAGCATTTTGAGAATGTGGCGGATTTGTGTGCCGCAATCCTGATTAAAGGCTTGTCAAAGCAACTCAAGCGCGGTCTGATGAAAGACTATATCCCAAAGCGTGAACCGCTGACGGCACTGCGTGGTAAAATGGAAATTTCGGAAACACTGAAAACAAACGCCATTATCAAGCGGCAGGTTGTCTGCTCCTACGACGAGTTTTCCGAAAATGCCTATATGAACCGTATCATCAAGACGACAATGCAGCGCCTAATGGTAGCGGATGTTGGCAAGAGCCGCAAAAAGGAAATGAAAAAGCTGTTGGTGTTCTTGGGCAATGTTGAGCCGATGCCGATTTACAGTATCAACTGGAATTTGCGCTATGACCGTAACAATCAGACATACCGTATGTTGTTGTCGATTTGCTATTTGGTTTTGAAAGGCTTGTTGCAAACGCAGTCGGACGGCACTACCAAGTTAATGGACTTCCTCGATGAACAGCGTATGCACCGCTTGTATGAGAAGTTTATTCTGGAGTATTTCCGCAAGGAACACCCGGAACTGACTGTCGGCGCACCGCAAATCCCGTGGCAGCTCGATGACGATTTCAGCGATATGCTGCCGGCTATGCAGTCGGATATTGTACTCGAAAAAGACGATAACACTCTAATTATCGACGCAAAATATTACGCTCACACCACACAACAGCGGTTTAATAAGGCAACAGTCCACTCGGCAAACCTGTATCAAATTTTTACCTACGTCAAGAACAAGCAGGAAGAACTGAAGGACAGACAAGTAACCGTTTCGGGAATGCTGCTCTACGCCAAGACAGACGAACAAATTGTCCCCGACAACACCTATCAAATGAGCGGCAACCAAATCAGTGTGAAAACACTTGATTTGAATTGCCGGTTTGACGAGATTCGGGAACAGTTGGATAATATAGTACAAGTAAATGCAAGGTGAAACAATGAATAAGCCTAAAATTTTTATTAGTTCAACAATTTATGATTTTCAAGATTTACGTTCTGCTCTAAAATATTGGTTTAAAGAATATGGATATGAAGCTCAGCTTTCAGAATATAATGATTTTTAAAAAGATTTATCAATTAATTCTTATGATGCTTGTTTGAATGTGATTGAGGATTGCGATTATTATATTTTGTTAATTGGAAGTCGAAGAGGAGGTTTGTATTCGGGTGAAGATAAAAGTATTACTCAAAAAGAATATGAAAAGGCAATTAAAAAGCAAAAAAGCATAAAAAATTTGGTAGCCTTTGGCGGGTTTTTAAGGGCGGAGCCCTTAACTGCGCCGAGCCGGCGCAGGCGATTCGCGGCGCAGTGCCTGCGCTCTCAATTCGCGTTGTCGCTCACTCCGTTCGCTCGTACTGCAAGAGATAAGTATGTTCGCGCGGCGTAAGTTAATGTATCCATAGTTAAAAGTTTCGGTCAAGCCTTTTCAAAGGCTTGCGGATTCCAAAGGCAGAGCCTTTGGCGGGTTTTTAAGGGCGGAGCCCTTAACACTCACTGCTACTTTGAATGTTCTAATTCATTTGCGATTGCGGCAAATTGGTTCATTGTAACTTCTTCGGCTCTGACGGTGGGGGAGATTCCCGCAGAGGATAGTATTTCAATGATTTGGGGTTTTGATATTGAAAGTCCCGAACATAGCGAATTTGAAAGATTTTTTCTTCGCTGCATAAATGACGCCTTTATAATCTTAAAAAATAGCTTTTCGTTGTCTACGCTGACAATCGGCTGCTTTAATACATTAAGTTTTATAACCGCAGAGTCAACCTTTGGGGCGGGTATGAAACTCCCTTTTGAAACCTTGAAGAGTATTTCCGGTTCGGAATAGTAATGAACCGCTGCACTTATGGCTCCCGATTCTCTTGTTCCGGGTAATGCACATATCCTTTCTGCGGCTTCCTTTTGTACCATAACGGTAATGCTTTGTATCGGCAGCCTTTCTTCAAGCAGGCGCATTATAACAGGCGATGTTATATAATAGGGAAGATTGGCGCATATCACAACATCGCCATTCGGAAACTCATCATTTATGACTTTCTTTAAATCTATTTTCATAATGTCGTCATTTATTACCTTTATGTTTTTATACTCTGCGAGGGTTTCGTCTAAAACCGGCAAAAGTCTTTTGTCAAGCTCTATTGCAACTACTTTGTGTGAAATTTTTGCAAGTTCCGCTGTGAGGACTCCGGCGCCCGGTCCTACTTCAATTACGCCGACTCGGTCAGATGCACCGCTCATTTGAGCCATACGAGGACATATATTTGGATTGGTAAGAAAGTTTTGTCCGAGGGATTTTGAAAATGTAAAACCATGCTTTTGAAGTACCCCTTTTATATACGATATGTCGGTTAGTCTGTTCATAAAATCTCCTTAATTTTTTTTCATCCATGTTCTCGGATAAAAAGCAAGAAGCATCGGATAAATTTCAAGCCTTCCGAAAAGCATTGCCGCAGATAAAATAATCTTTGAAAAATCGGAATACTCCGAAAAACTCGCCATAGGACCTATGGAACCGAATCCGGGACCAACATTGTTAAAACAGGTTACGGCGGCAGTTAAATTTGTCTGAAAGTCAAACGGCTCAAATGATAGAATTATAAATATAATCGAAATAATAACAATATAAAGCGCAAAATATGTGCCTACACCGTGAAGCGTTGAATTGTCAACGGCTTTACCTTCTATTTTTACCGACTCGACCGAGCGTGGGTGCAATAATTTGCGTATATCTTTTATAATCATCTTGAACATAAGAAGAACCCTGGACATTTTCAGTCCGCCTGCTGTTGACCCCGCGCACCCGCCTATAAACATAAGAATAAACAATATGCCTTTTGCCGATTCGGGCCATAAATTAAAATCGGTGCTTGAATAACCCGTCGTTGACATAATTGATGCAACTTGAAATACGGAGTGACGCAATGAATCTCCAAAATTTTGATATATCGGAAATATATTGTATGCTATAATTCCGCTTGCAACAAGCACGGTACCGAAAAAACACCATAGCTCTGTGTTCTTGAACACCGTAGAAAAATTCCTAATAAGAAGCAAATAAAATAAATTAAAGTTAATGGCAAAAATCAGCATAAATATTGTTATTACCCATTGCAGGTACGGGCTGTATCCGGACAAGCTATCCGCCTTTATGCCGAATCCGCCGGTTCCTGCCGTTCCAAGCGAATGAACAATGCTGTCAAATAACGGCATTCCTCCCATAAGCAGGAAAAATATTTCAACAATTGTCAGAGCCAAATATATTATATATAGTATTTTTGCGTTTTCTTTTATTTTAGGAACGATTTTACCGACAACGGGACCCGCCATTTCCGCACGCAAAATATGAATCGCCCGTCCGGAATCGGTCGGAATAATCGCCATAATCAGCACCAGAACACCCATTCCGCCTATCCAGTGCGTAAAGCTCCTCCAAAAAAGCATACTGCGGCTCATACTTTCAATATCGTTTAATATTGTTGAACCCGTTGTTGTAAATCCGCTTACGGTTTCAAAAAACGCATTGACAAAATTCGGTATTTCTCCGCTGATATAAAAAGGCAGAGCACCGATGAGGGATAATATTATCCACGCAAGAGCAACAATCGCAAAACCCTCTCTGGCATATATTATCTTGTTTTTCGGTTTAAATAAAATCGTAAGGGTGAATCCCGATATTAACGAAAATATTATTATTGCCGCAAACGCGATTGAACAATAAAATTCACGGTAACAAGCGGAAACAATAAGCGGCAAAACCATAAGCACTGCTTCGAGCTTTATGATTTGTCCTATCATATAAATAACCATTCTTCGATTCATTTTATTTTAATCTGTCCTTTTATTTTATAATGTCACGCAAATCATTCAAGCGTTGATTTGCAGCAAGAACTATTACCTTATCTCCAACTTTGATTTCATCGTTACCGCTTGGAATTATAGGCTTTCTGTCCCTTACAATACCGGCAATCAATATATTTGGTTTAAGCGAGAGATCCTTTAGAGGAATGTCCGTCTGTTTAAAATCCGATTTTACGTTAAATTCCAAAACTTCCGCTTTGCCGTCCATAATATTGTAGAGAGTTTCAACATTGCTTCCGCGTGAATTTTCAAGCGCTCTTGCATATTGCAGCAAAATATCGGAAACTATTTTTTTGGGAGAAATAATACAGTCCAAACCGAGCTTAGATGCCATACCTGCCAGCTCGTCACGATTTACTTTTGTTATGACTGTCGGTACATTGTGAGTAGCTGCAAAAATGGAAATAAGAATGTTTTCCTCGTCCATACCTGTAAGAGATACAAATGCGTCAAGTGAATCAAGTCCCTCCTCAAGCAAAAGCTCCTGTTGGGCTCCGTCACCATGAATTATAACGGCTTTCGGCAATGATTCGGACAGGCTGCTGCAATTGTTTTTATCACGTTCAATAATCTTTACTCTGTTTCCCGATGCGTCAAGCATTTTTGCAAGATAATATGCCAGTTTGCTGCCGCCCAAAATCATAATGTTTTTTGCCTGCTTTTTGTCTATTCCCGAAGAACGCAGAAATTTTTGTATTTCGGACGGCGAAGCGGTAAGTCCGATTTTATCGCCCTCTTCAAGAATGAAATTACCGTCGGGTATATATACGTTTTCTCCGCGCTGAACAACGCATACAAGGAATTTTGCTTTCATTCGGCTTCTTATATCCGTAAGCCTTTTGCCGCAGAACATAGAATTTTCTTTTAAGATAATTTCAATTATTTCAAAGCTCTTTCCCGAAAAGGTTTCTATTTTGACCGCTGAGGGCAGCTTTAAAATATTAAACATTTCCCTTGCGGCAAGCATCTCCGGATTTATTGACATCGACAGGTTTAGCTGCTCTTTAAGGAACCCTTGGCTTTTCATATTATATTCGGGTTTGCGTATCCTTGCAATAGTATGTGCGGCGCCCATTTTTCTTGCAATATAACAGCTAAGCATATTAAGCTCATCGGACGATGTTGCCGAAACAAAAAGCTCGCAGTTTTCCACACCTGCTTCAATAAGTGTTTCACAATCCGTTCCGCTTCCGTATACGCCCATAACATCAAAAATATTTGATATTTCGTTAATGACATTAATGTTGTTGTCAATTGCAACAACATTATGTTTTTCTTCTACAAGGCTCGACACAATAGTTCGACCTATTTTGCCGCAGCCTACAACTATAATATTCATATCATCCATCCATCTAACAACTTGAATTAGTACATATTACATATAAAGATGTACTTATTATTATTTTAACATATTTTTTTTGATTTGTGTCAAAATATATGAAATATTATTATACAAAAAACAATAAATAATTATGGTTTTTTTTAAATGTATGTGATATAATAGCCTCATAAAAAATTACGGGGGCAAATAAAATGAATATTACTCTGCTCGGCTGCGGTCGCTGGGGTTCGTTTATAGCATGGTATCTTGATAAAATAGGTCACAATGTGACGATTTGGGGGTTAAGCGATTCTCCACAATTTAAAGAAATAAAAACAACTCGAAAAAACAATATGCTCACTTTCAGAGAATCTATAAAAGTGACAGATAATCTTGAAGATGCGGTGAATACCGCAGAGATCCTTATTATTTCTATAAGCTCTCAGGCATTGCGTTCGTTCCTTGGCAGCTTGACAAAACATAATATTGAGGGCAAAAAAATAGTGCTTTGTATGAAAGGTATTGAGGTAAACACCGGAAAAAGGCTCACAGAGGTCGTTTCGGAATTTGTGAGCGAAAAAACCGGAGTGGCAGTTTGGGTCGGACCCGGACACCCTCAGGATTTCAGCAAGGGTATACCTAACTGTATGGTTATCGACTCCGAAAACAATGCTCTTAAATCGGAGCTTATTAAAGAGTTTTCGAGCGAGCTTATACGCTTTTATGTTGGTAAGGATCTTATCGGCAACGAAATAGGTGCTGCGGCAAAAAATACAATAGGTATCGCGGCGGGAATGCTTGACGGCTTAAATCTTTCTTCACTTAAAGGCGCACTTATGTCGAGGGGAACAAGAGAAATATCACGCCTTATAAAAGCTATGGGCGGCAACGAACTTTCCGCATACGGCTTGTGTCATTTGGGCGATTATGAGGCAACATTGTTTTCTCCGTACAGCCATAACCGAAAATTTGGAGAATCGCTCGTAAAAGGGGAAAAATTTGAACTTCTCGCGGAAGGTGTCGATACTACAAAGGCTCTTGTTTATCTCGGCAGAAAATATAACGTCGATTTGCCTATATGCGATACCGTCGAAAATGTAATAAGCGAAAGAATAACCGCCAAGGACGGTCTTTCTGAGTTGTTTATTCGCAGCATAAAAGAAGAATTTTAATTAAAAAATCTTTTGCCGATATTTTCGGTGTAAAGAAACGGAGGGTGGAACGTATGTACACTCTCCTTTTTTGTCGGAAAAAAACGGACAAAAAAATATAGACTTTAATTTTCCGCATAAATTGCCGCTTAAATCGCCGCAGCACAATAATTTAAAAAATTAACGCTGAAAACTTGATAAATGAATAATTGTGTGTTATAATTCAAATTGATTTTTCAGCTTAAAATTTTGGAGGAAAAAAAAATGACACTAAAATCATCAAACAAAGTGGAAACAAACAGATATGAATTGGTTGTTGAAATTGACGGCGATACATTTATGAACGCCGTTAATGCCGTTTATAAAAAGCAAGTAAAAAATATAACCATTCCCGGATTCAGAAAGGGTAAGGCTCCCCGTTCCATTATAGAAAGGGAATACGGCGAGGGCGTATTTTATGAGGACGCAATGAAAGAATTGTATCCGCAAGCCCTTGAAGATGCAGCCGAAGAGGCAGGACTTGAACTTGTAAGGGACACAATCGACCTTGATGTGGAAAAAGCGGATAAAAGCGGATTTGTGTTTAAAGCTGTTGTTACCGTTGAACCGGAGGTTGAAATCGAAAACTACAAGGGCATTTCCGTAAAACCGATGTCGCTTGAAATTACGGATAAAGACATAGACGAAGAAATCCAAAAGGTTTTAAAAAGAAACAGTCGTATTGTAAGCGTTGAGGACAGACCGGCTGAAAAAGACGATATTGTTGTTATCGACTTTAAAGGATTGCTTGACGGCGAAGCGTTTGACGGAGGTACAGCGGAAAATTACAGCCTGACATTGGGCAGCGGTGCGTTTATTCCCGGCTTTGAAGATCAGGTTATCGGACATAAAAGCGGTGAAGAATTTACAATAGACGTTACTTTCCCGGAAGATTATCAGGTTGAAGAGCTTAAGGGCAAAGCGGTTAAGTTTGAAATTAAGCTGCATGAAGTCAAAACTCACGAGCTTTCCGAATTTGATGACGAGTTCGTTAAAGATGTAAGTGAATTTGATACGGTTGACGAGTATAAAGCCGACATTAAGAAAAAGCTCGAAGAGTCACGCAAAGAAGAAGCTGAAAACGATAAGGAACGTCAAATCGTTGAAAAGCTGACTGAGCTTGTTAAGGCTGAAATACCCGAAGCAATGTTTGAAAACAGACTTGACGGCATTGTTGACGAGTTTGCAATGAATCTCAGAACACAGGGAATTGATCTTGACACATATATGCAGTACACGGGTCTTACAGACGAAAAGCTCCGTGAAACTTATTACGACAGGGCTGTTTCACAGGTCAAAGTCAGACTCGCACTTAAAAAGATTGCCGAAATTGAAGGATTTAAGGCTACGGAAGAAGATATTGAAAATAAGTACAGCGAGCTTGCCGAAACATACAAGGTTGAAATCGACAGAGTTAAAGCGGCGTTTACATCAAAAAATATCGCCGATGACATTGAACTGTCAAAGGCTATGGACTTCGTAAAAGAATCGGCTGTAAACGAAGAATAATTTACTTAAAAATGATTAAAGCACCAAAATTATGACAATGATTTAATTGATTTAAAACGGAGGTAATTTTTATGTCATTGGTACCTTATGTTGTTGAACAAACAAACAGAGGAGAACGCTCTTATGATATTTATTCAAGGCTGCTTAACGACAGAATAATTATGCTTACCGAAGAAGTAAACAATGTTTCAGCAAGTCTTGTTGTTGCACAGTTGCTTTATCTTGAGGGACAGGACAGCACAAAGGATATAAGCCTGTATATTAACAGCCCCGGAGGTTCGGTTACCGACGGTATGGCAATATATGATACCATGCAGTATATCAAGTGCGACGTATCGACTATATGTATGGGTATGGCGGCAAGTATGGGTGCGTTTCTCCTTGCCGCAGGCAAAAAGGGTAAAAGATATGCCCTGCCTAACAGCGATATTATGATTCACCAGCCGAGCGGCGGCGCTCAGGGTCAGGCAACGGACATTATGATACATGCCGACCACATTATCCAAACAAAGAAAAAACTTAACACTATATTGTCGGAGAAAACCGGTCAGCCTTATGATATTATTGCAAGAGATACCGAGCGTGACAATTTTATGACTGCTCAACAGGCTCTTGAATACGGTCTTATTGATAAGGTAATTACACAGCGATAAAGGAGTGCGGAAATGTCAAACAAGGAAGAAAGCAAGAGAAGTATATGTTGTTCTTTCTGCGGAAAATCTCAGGAAACGGTCGGACGTATGATACAGGGACCGGGAGTTTATATATGCGACGAATGTATTGAGCTTTGCAGTTCTATCCTAAAAAATAACGGTGACATTTCAGAAGAGTTTAACGAAAACCTCTTCCGAGGAATGGGTGAACTTCCAAAACCGCAGGAGATAAAGGAAAAACTCGATGAATATGTTATCGGTCAAGATGAAGCAAAGATTTCGCTTGCGGTTTCGGTTTATAACCACTATAAAAGAATTAACTACCACGATGATGACGATGTTGCGCTTAACAAGAGCAACGTGCTTCTTTTGGGTCCGTCAGGAGTCGGCAAAACTCTTCTTGCACAGACTCTTGCCCGTATCCTTGACGTTCCTTTTGCCATAGCCGACGCAACTACCCTTACTGAAGCAGGTTATGTCGGAGAAGATGTTGAAAATATTCTTCTTCGCCTTATTCAGGCTGCCGATTTTGATATTGCCCGTGCGGAACGCGGAATTATTTATGTTGACGAAATCGACAAAATTGCCCGTAAATCGGAAAACCCCTCAATTACGCGTGACGTAAGCGGAGAGGGCGTTCAGCAGGCATTATTGAAAATTTTGGAGGGTACAATTTCAAATGTTCCCCCTCAAGGCGGCAGAAAGCATCCCCAGCAGGAGTTTATTCAAATTAATACCTCAAACATTTTGTTTATATGCGGCGGAGCCTTTGACGGACTTGAAAAGACCGTCGAAAAACGTATGGGTTCCTCGGTACTCGGTTTTAATGCGGATATAAAGTCAAAGAGTGAACTTGACACAACAAGCTGGATGTCCGACGTTATTCCGCAGGATCTTGTAAAATTCGGACTTATACCGGAGCTTGTAGGCAGACTTCCCGTAATAACCGCGCTTAACGGTCTTGACGAAAACGCTCTTGTGCGTATTTTAAAGGAACCGAAAGATTCTCTTGTCAAGCAATATACAAAGCTGTTTGCCCTCGACGGTGTTGAAATAGAATTTGAAGATGATTCACTTATCGAAATCGCCAAAAAGGCTATCGAAAGGCATACAGGCGCAAGAGGACTGCGTTCCATTATGGAAGAGATCCTTAAAAAACTTATGTATGAGATTCCTTCAGATGAAACGGTCGTAGGAATTAAAATAACGCCCGAAACCGTTCGCGGAGAATCCGAACCTCAGCTTGAACGTGCAAAAACCAAGAGGATACGGAAAATTATTACCGATAAATCTTCAAAGAAAAAGTCGAAAAGAAGTTCCGCATCTTAATTTTTAATATTAATTAATTTTGCCGTGTGTCGGTAATAAATTAATTCCTAATGTAATAAAGGAAAAGCGCAGTCTTTGAAAGCTGTGCTTTTCTTTTTGTTACGGTAAATTTGAATTTCTTATGTTACAGCACAAATCTTCAGCCTTGTTCATTTTCAGACGGCATATCTCGGATTGTCAAGTATGTTTTCAAAGCCTAAAACGTACTTGTTAATTTTATATAAATTCTCCAAAAACTCTTGATTTTATTAATATCTTCAAGTATAATGTAACAATAAGTATAATAAGAATCTAAAAATTTCACCCATTGTGTAAGTTTTGTTTGGAAACTGCCTATGCTCACATAAAGTAAATATTTTATATGTTTTTTGCGGCAAATTTAATTGACTTGTATACACAATATATTATATAAGGAGGAAACAAAGTGAAAAATACGATAATTACTATTGCCCGTGTTTACGGAAGCGGAGGGCGGACAATAGGAAAAATGCTTTCAGAAAAATTGCAGATTCCATATTATGACAGGAACCTTATATATATGGCTTCCGATAAAAGCGGAATTGATATACAGCACTTCTCGGAAAATGACGAAAAGATAATGAAATCATCGGATGTGAGTTTTATACCGCCCGAAAACAGGCGTTATGTTTCAAAAGACAATATATTTGATTATCAATCGCAAATTATCCGTGATGTGTCGTATAAGTCGGACTGTATAATCGTCGGTCGCTGTGCTAATTTTATTCTCAAAAACAGCGATCATAGACTTCTTCGCATATACATATACGCACCCGATGATGTTTGCATTTCAACGATTATGAAAAAATTTTCCATATCCGAGCGCGATGCGGAAAAAACATTTCGCCAAATAAACAAGCATAGGGAAGAGTATTACAAATACCATACGGGCAAGGAATGGAGAGATGTTCGGAATTATGATTTATGTTTCGATACATCTGTTTTTACATATAAACAAGCGGTTTCGGCAATAAGCAAATATTCCGAAATATTTTCTTCCTTATAGTGCCGAACAGGGTCGGCGTCGTTATGGAATTGTTTATTTAAAAATCCGTACAAACTCTAATACACGGCAGAGTTTGTACGGATTATTATTATATTTAAAATATTTTTTAAGAGGTAAACAGCTTGTTATATCTTATGTGAAATTTTTTAATCTTCTTATCCTTATTGCGTTTCGATATATATTGACATATTTTTCACACATATATATATTGCCGGTGTTTGAAATCGTGTGGCGGACAACGTGTTTTATTCGATTTTTTTGCGACTGGTTTACAGAAGAAAGTTTTTTTAAATATTTTGCAAATTCGTATTCGTTTGTATAAACAAACCCATTAATACCGTTTTGAATCATATTATAAACAAATTTTTCATTGTCCTCTTTTATAAGTACCGGAAGCCCACAAGCGATTGCCTCAGAAAATGACATTGACATAAGTCCGTCATCATAAGAACAAACATATATATCACATGAAGAATAAATTTCGGGCATAATTGAATGTGCAACGGAGCCGATAAAACGTACCATATTATTTATGTGAAGTCTGCGGCAAAGAGATTTAAGATAATCCGTTTCCGTACCGTCACCGACAATAAGAAATTGTATATTGTCATCGGGCGTTATATATTTAGAAATTGTTGTCAGGACAAATTCAAGATTTTTTTCTACCGTGAGCTTGCCGGCAAAAACCGCAACCGATGAATCAGAAGCCAAGCCGAGTTTTTTACGCATTTTCTTTACTGACGTTTCGGTCGACTTTCTGTAATCAAAGAGAGATGTATCGGTATTTGAGGGTATAAGTACCACTCTTCTTTCTCGTCCCGCATTTTTTACGAACATTGACGCTCTGCGGCAAGATGATGTAAGAATATCTGCATTGTCTATCATATCCTTAAAATGCTGTTTTTCAATCATTGTTTTTATGTTCCATATAATTTTTGAATTGCTTGAAGCAAAGCGGTCAATGTAATAATCGTGTATTGTAAATACAACGGGCTTATTGATTTTATCGGCAAGATAGATACCCATATAACCGATTCTTGTGTCTGTTTGAATATGGACAATATCGGGTTTGAAGCTCTTTATAAATTCAATTGTTTTGTTGTCGTTTATATTTTTACATTCGTATCCGTATTTATTATTGCATTTTCGTGCAGGACAACGAATAATGCCGTTTTTAAATACCGGACGTTTTGTATGAAGCGAAGAGGTCACAATAAGGACTTGATGCTTAAGTTTTTCAAGTCCGTTTTTGAGAACCTCAACATAGCTCGAAATACCGCTGATATTTGGTGAAAACACCTCTGTAAATATAACTATACGCATATAATCACCGTAAAAAAGTTAATATAATACAATTATAGCATATAAATTGTCAAATCTAAATACTTAATTTAAATTTATATAATAAATAATAAAAAGTCTTTAAAAAACAATAAAAATAATGTATAATATATAACATATAAAAAAATACGGAAAGTTGGTGCTTTTTTGGAAAAAAAATTTTCGGTAACATTATCAAAAATAATATCTGAGCTTGAACTTGATGTTGCATATATGCCAAAGGATCCGAATGAAATATATGTTTACTCAAAGGATATAACCCGTCCGGGGTTGGAGCTTACCGGATTCCTCGACTTTTTTGACAATTCAAGGATAATCCTTTTCGGAAATACGGAAAACAGTTATCTTAACAGATTTAGCTCGGAACAAAGATTTCACGTTCTGGATCGCATATTTTCATTGTTGCCTCCGGCAATAATAATCGCGCGTAATATTATACCTTACGGAGAACTTATGTCTGCCGCCGAAAAGTATAAAATACCTGTTTTGCGTTCCGCCGAAGCTACGTCAGCACTTTCGGCATCTCTTGTAACATTTACCAACACGGAGCTTGCACCGAGAGTAACGCGCCACGGTGTGCTTGTAGAGGTTTACGGCGAGGGTTTGTTTATTGTCGGTGACAGCGGTGTGGGTAAAAGCGAAACTGCCATTGAACTTATAAAAAGAGGTCATCGGCTTATAGCTGATGACGCCGTTGAAATAAGGCGCGTGTCAAACAAATCTCTTATAGGCTCTGCTCCCGAAAATATACGTCATTTTATTGAACTGAGGGGCATAGGTATTATAAACGCAAGACGTCTTTTCGGTATGGGATCTGTAAAAATGAGCGAAAAAATAGATATGGTAATAAACCTTGAAATTTGGGACAACAAAAAGGTTTATGACCGAATGGGAATGAGCAATGAAATGACTGAAATTTTGGGTAATCAGGTTCCCATTCTTACAATTCCCGTAAAGCCCGGACGTAATCTTGCCGTTATAATTGAGGTTGCGGCAATTAACAATCGTCAGCGCAAAATGGGTTACAACGCCGCCCAGGAACTTTTCTCCCTTCTTGGTCTTGATTATCCGGAAGAGGAAAACACCGTTGTAAAAAACATTGAGTTTTAAACAAAGAGGTAAATATGTTAATTTTTCAAACAGGTGAGTAATTCTTGCCTGAAATAAAAATAAAGAGGTTTTTTATGATTAATCCGGAATTTATGGATCTTATCAAATCCGAAGAAACAAAAATATACTTAAATGAGCCGATGAGCCTTCATACCACGTTTCGCATAGGCGGAAATGCCGATTGTTTATGCGAGGTAAAAAGTGTGGAATCTCTTAGGAACATAATAACGCTTTGCAGGGAATACTGCGTTCCTTACTTTATTTTGGGACTTGGTTCAAACCTTCTTGTTTCCGATAACGGTATAAGAGGTGTTGTTATCAAACTTGGCGGTAAATTTAACGAGATTAACTATATTGATAATGAACAGATTTGCTGCGGAGCCGGCGTTACGCTTGCCGGATTGTGTGTTGCCGCAAGGAATATGTCGCTCGGCGGTCTGGAGTTTGCATGGGGCATACCCGGTTCCGTCGGCGGTGCGGTATATATGAATGCGGGAGCTTATGACGGTGAAATAAAAGATGTTGTCATATCTTCAACATATATGAATGAAAAAGGTGAAATTCATAGTTACAACAAATCCGAACACGACTTTTCGTACCGTCACAGCGTCTATTCCGATATGAACAACATTATTCTTAACGTGACGTTTCAGCTAAAAAGAAAAAATCAAGATGAAATAACGGACCGTATGCAGGAACTTATGGACAGAAGAAGAACCAAGCAGCCTACAAACCACCCAAGTGCCGGCAGTGTGTTTAAACGTCCTAAGGGATATTATGCCGCTGCTCTTATTGAAGAATGTAATTTGAAAGGGTGTACAGTGGGAGGAGCACAGGTCAGTGAAAAACATTCGGGTTTTATAGTCAATAACGGAGGCGCTACCGCACAAGATGTTAAAACATTGATCGAACATATTAAAAAAGAAGTTAAAGAGCAAAAGGGAGTTGAACTTTGCTGCGAGATAAAATATATATGAAAAAATAGGTATTGTCAAAACGAATTAGGTGGGTGTATATGGAATTTATAATTATAACGGGTCTTTCGGGTGCGGGTAAATCCGTCGCAATGAGAAATATGGAAGACATAGGTTTTTATTGTGTGGATAATATTCCGCCTATGCTTGTTTCAACATTTTATGATCTTTGCGAAAAATCCTCGGACGAACATATGAAAAAAATAGCCGTTGTTACCGATATTCGCGCAGGCGATATATTTGACAATCTTTTTGATTCGCTTGGCAAGCTGAAAGCCGCGAAAAAAAAATATAAAATTTTATTTCTTGACGCGCGGGATGAGGTCCTTTTGCATCGCTTTAAGGAAACGCGCCGAAAACATCCCCTTAATGACATAAGCAGCGGTTCAACCGAGGACGCAGTGCGGCTTGAGCGTGAACTCCTTATGCCTATAAAGGCACGCGCCGACTATGTTATTGACACTTCACTTTTGTCGCAAACCCAACTGAAAGAACGTATAACCTCGCTTTTTTTGGGTAATGCGGCATTGGGACTTACGGTAAATTGCCTTTCGTTTGGATTTAAATACGGCTTGCCCTCAGAGGCGGATCTTGTTTTTGACGTTCGTTGTTTACCTAATCCTTTTTACATTCCGGAACTTAAACATCATACGGGATTGGATTCGTGTGTTTATGATTATGTAATGAAATTTGAGCAATCAAAGGGATTTGCGGAAAGGATGATTTCACTTATTGATTTCTCAATTCCGCTGTATCTTACCGAGGGAAAAAGTCAGCTTGTAATTGCGGTCGGATGTACCGGAGGCAAACATCGTTCCGTTACGCTTACAAGAGTTCTTTATGACCATATACTTGAAACAGGTCAAAGAGTAATAGTACATCATAGAGATATAGGTAAAAATTGACGGTGATAAAGTATGTCATTTTCAAAACAAACAAAGTCTGAGCTTTGTCTGGCAGATGTAAATAACAGTGAACAAAAAACCGCGCTTATTTACGGTATGATACTTTTTTCAAAGGTTTTCAGCCATTCGGCTCTTAATTTTACAACCGAATGTCAACCGGTGGCATCGCTGTATTCGGAACTGCTCTCATCGACAGTGGGAGTAATTGTGGAGCTTAAATCAAACATATCGCGCAAAGGCGTTAAAAACAATATTTTTAACATTTCCGTTCCCGATAAAAATGATTGCAAAAGGATATACGATTTTTTCGGACATACCCCAAAACAGCCGAGTCTCCGCATAAACCGTGCAAATATTGATGGTGACGAATGTATTCCTTTGTTTTTGAGGGGAGCTTTTCTTTCGTGCGGAAATGTTACCGATCCCGAAAAAGACTATCATCTTGAATTTGTTGTACCCCGTATGAATCTTGCGGCAGATCTTGAACGTATTATTTCCGAAATTGAAGAAATAAATGCCGAACCAAATGTTATTAAACGAAAAGGCAGTTATGTCGTATATATAAAGGGCAGTGACAGTATTGCCGATATGATTACATATATGGGTGCTCCGATGTCATCTTTGGATATTGTTCAAAATAAAATTTTTAAATCGGTGCGTAACCGTGTTAACAGGAAAATAAACTCCGAAACCGCAAATATCAATAAAACTGCCGAGGCTTCTGCAAAGCAGCTTTATGCAATAAATATTATATTAAAAAAACGGGGTTTGGAATTTCTTGACGATGACCTTAAAGAGCTTGCTCAGATACGTATTGAACATCCGGAATTTAATTTAAGAGAACTGGGAGCGTCGCTTTCAACACCAATAAGCCGATCAGGAGTAAACCACAGACTTCAACGGATTATTGATATTGCAAAGGAGCTTGACGGCAAATGAACAGCATATTAAAATTTGTATTTGTTTTTCTGAACGATGGTTTGCCGTGGGTTCTTATAGTTGCTCCTGTTTATATTTTTTTCAGGATACTTTACATATATGTTACATCAAAAGGAAAACTGTTTATTAAATATAACATTGTACGTGAATCAATATTGTTTATGTTTGTTATATTTACAACAATGCTTTTTGTACAAACTTGGGCGGTGGATACAAACGGAAAAAGCGATATAAATATTATACCGTTTTATATGGTATATACTCAAATATCGGAAATGAATAATTCACAAAGTTCATATTCATTGTTTTTATTGAACATAATCGGCAATATAGCAGTTTTCGTTCCGATTGGCATTTTTTCGGCATATTTGTTTAAAGGCAGTATTTCCCGTACCATCGGTTTGGGATTTTATATATCCTTTATTATTGAGGTAGGGCAGATTCCACTTAACCGAACAAGTGATGTGGACGATCTTATTCTCAATACAACGGGAGCGGCTTTTGGTTTTGCCGTATATAAAACGGGAAATTTTGTTAAAAGAAAACTAAAGTTATCAGATGTATAAACCGGTATATACGGCAAAGGCGAACCATACCTTTTATTTGGTATGATTCGCCTTTTATGTTTATTGTGAAAGTGCAGGAGAATTACAGTTTGCGGTAATATAATGAATAAGGTCATCTTTTAAAAAGTCAAAGCTTTCATTTCCGCATTTGACCGGTTGCAATTTTGCAAGATTGACCTTATCGCACAATGTATATAAAGCGGAAAGAAAATACAGTTCGTCCGTACAATCCGGTTTAATTTCAATATATTTTACGGGAAACTCCGGATAATATTTAGTTATAACAATTCCTTTTGTTGAAACAAGAGGTTTATATGAAGTAAAAATCAAGGAATCCTGATTGGTAGGCAGACGGACTTTGATTTTCGAGGGACATATTAGTATATTGCATGGAGAAAGTCGTTCAAGCGAATTACTTACGATAGGTGAAGCACCGATTGTATTCATAAGTCTTTCTGATTCATTTTCGTAAAATCGTGGCATATTACTTACCACAGTAATATTTGATGTATATTTAAGAAGTTTTTCAACAAATAAAGGATATTCAGCTTCCGGGTCATAGAATGATATTTTAATATCGTTAGAATTATCGCAGCATTTTTTTAAAATATCGCACACAAAATTTTCCATCATTATGATGTTAAATTCGTTTCTGTCAAATCTTTTAAAGGGGGTAGCTTTTAGAGATATATCATCGCTGCAAAGGATTGTTTTTGATTCTCCGATTGTATGGTCGTATATTTTATTGAATTTTATACCGCCGCGGTATTGCTTATAGCATATATTCAGTATGGAAATATCGCCGTTTGAAACTATTTTTTTTGTAATTTTGTAAGGACGGAAAAAAGATTTTACCTTTTGTTTTAAGTCCTTGCTGTATATTTTTTGCACATCTAAAACCACAAGCATTAAATCACCGTTCTTTCCGTTTGATTTTATATATTATATGTTTCGATATTAAAAAAAATTACAAAAATCAAAAGTTTCGGCGCGGCGCAGTGCCTGCGCTCTCAATTCGCGGCGCCGAGCCGGCGCGGGCAATTCGCGTTATCGCTCACTCCGTTCGCTCGTACTGCAAACGATAAGTACGTTCGCGCGGCGTTAGTGATTGTTACCATAGTTAAAAGTTTCGCTCAAGCCTTTTCAAAGGCTTGCGAATTCCAAAGGCGGAGCCTTTGGCGGGTTTTTAAGGGCGGAGCCCTTAACGCGCAGTGCCTGCGCCCTCGATTCGCGTTGTCGTTCGCTCCGCTCGCTCGTACTGCAAACGATAAGTACGTTCGCGCGCAATAAGTTTATTTATCCATAATTAAAAGTTTCGCTCAAGCCTTTGAAAAGGCTTGCTGATTTATTAATATATTTACGAAACCTATTGACAAAGCAAATACTTCGTGATATGATATATAGCATAAAAGGAGGCATAGTATGGACATTCAATTGAAAAGAGGCCTCTTAGATGTCTGCGTTTTAGCAGCGATCAAAAGCGAAGATTCATACGGGTATAAAATCATAAAAGATATGAAACCGTATATTGAACTTTCCGAATCGACCCTATATACCATTCTGAAACGCTTGGAAACAGCTAATATGCTGACCGTTCGCACCGCAGAACATAGCGGCAGACTTCGGAAGTATTACCATATTACCGATGAGGGGCTTAAACGAATTGAAGATTTCAAGGTTGAGTGGAAAGAAATCTTATCTATATATAGATTTATAACTAAGGAAGATGATGGCAATGAGTAAACAAGAATTTCTTACGCAGTTGCGTAAAGGTTTGTCTGGATTGCCGCAGGGTGATATTGAGGAACGTTTAGCGTTTTACAGCGAAATGATTGACGACCAAATGGAAGAAGGTCTATCTGAGGAAGAAGCAGTTTCAGCAGTAGGCGCGGTTGATGAAATCGTTAAACAGGCAGTAGCGGAAACGCCCCTTGCAAAAATCGCAAAGGAAAGAATTAAATCTAAAAGACGGATAAGTGCAGGCGAAATTGTGCTTTTGGTTCTCGGATCTCCGATATGGCTTTCCTTAGTGATTGCCGCATTCGCTGTAATACTCTCGCTTTATATTTCTCTATGGGCTGTAATTGTTTCCTTGTGGGCAGTTTTTGTATCACTTGCCGCCGGTTTTATTGGCGGGGTACTGTCATGTATCATTTTTGCCATAGGCGGCAACGTTGCTTCCGGTATTGCCATGCTCGCCGCAGGAATTGTTTGCGCCGGTCTTTCTATCCTTATGTTCTATGGATGCAAGGTAGTGACAAAGGGTATATTACTACTCACAAAGAAAATGGCAATATGGATTAAGAATTGCTTTATTAAAAAGGAGAAAGCGTAATGAGAAAAACAACAAAAGTATGGCTTATTACAGCGGCTTCTCTCGTGTTGATCGGATGCATACTCTTTGTAGTCGTGATGTCAATGCTCGAATGGGATTTTACCAAGCTGTCAACGACTAAATACGAAACAAACACTTACGAAGTCAGCGAAGCATTTGACAGTATATCTATCAATACCGACACCGCAGATATTGTTTTTGCACTTTCTGATGATGGCAAGTGCAAAGTGGAGTGTTATGAAGGTGAAAACACAAATCATTCCGTCGCCGTCAAAAATAATATGCTTGTTATCGACACAAATCCAAAATCTTGGTACTACTATATCGGACTCAGCTTTGATTCTTCAAAGATAACGGTTTATCTGCCAAGTACGCAATACACTTCACTTCAAATTGACGAAAGTACCGGAGATGTAAAAATACCTAATGAGTTTATGTTCAAAAATGCTGATATTTCTTTAAGCACAGGGAACGTTCATTTTTGCGGCTCTGCTTCCGAGATACTCAAAATAAAAACGAGTACAGGAGCTATTAGTGTAGAGAATATCTCCGTTGGCTCACTTGACCTTAAAGTTACCACAGGTACGGTGACGGTTTCGGACGTGAATTGCGAGGGTGATGTTACAGTCGGTGTATCAACGGGCAAAACATATCTGTCCGATACCCGTTGCAAAAACGTTATCTCAAGCGGAAGCACGGGTGATATTTCCATAGATAATGTTATAGCCGAAGAAAAGTTTTCTATCAAGAGAAGTACGGGTAAGGTGAACTTCATCGGCTCAGATGCCTCTGAAATTTTTGTTGAAACCAATACGGGTGATGTTATAGGTAGTTTGCTTACCGATAAGGTGTTTATTATACAAACCGATACGGGTAATGTAAATGTACCTAAAACTGTGGACGGCGGCAGATGTGAGATTATTACGGATACGGGCAATATTAAAATAAAAATCGACTAAAGGTTAAATTAAACACCCTGCAAGACTTCAAAATCTTGCAGGGTGTTTCTCTGTCTAAAATGTATGTAATCCTGTAAGGCAGGAAGACTGCCCTGCGGTGTTTTCGTTACACAAAAATTACGGGGAACCCACGAAAAAGGTTCCCCGTAAAAATTTAACGAAAAAGAAGCCGTCAGTAATTACCCGTGCATATCGCTTACGGTATCCGATACGGTTCTGTCTGTTTCGCTTACTGTACCGGATACAATATCCGCCGCATTGCTTACGGTATTTGAAACAACGTCTCCCACATCACTTACAGTGTTAGAAACAACATCGCCAACATCACTTACGGTGTCCGAAATCAGATTACCGCCATTATTGTTGTTATTGTTGTCGTTATTGTTATTATTGTTTTTGTTGTTTTTGTTACCGTTTTCGTAAACACGGTCATCGGAATCTCCTATAATTCCGTTGCCGTCGGTAACCTCGCCGTTGTTCGGCATACGTGTAATATTTTCATCTGTTTTTGAATTTACCGTTGTATCCGAATTTTCGGCGGCATCGTTCGTATTTGTTTTACAGGCAGCCATACATCCGCATATAAGTGTGATAAGACAGGCTGCCGCTATAAATCTTTTCATAAATATGCGCTCCTTAAATTTTAGATTATATATCTATTGTTTTCATAATGTTTACTATTATACATAATAAATACGGTAAATTATATAAATAATAAAATCAACAAATATATAATTTTTATATAATTTTATTGTCTTGCTTTGCGGTTCAAAAACTTAGCTTTATATTTTGAGTATACTATCGTTTGATCTTTGTAAAGTCCGTAATATCCGGACATAAAATAACTTACGGCAACAGCAATCATAAAGAAATGTATACCTCCGGCGCCAAACAGTTCAAAACTAATCAATAAAGATGTTATGGGACAGTTGGTAACACCGCAAAATACGGCAATAAGCCCGACAGCGGCACAAACGGAAGGAGAAAATCCAATCAGACTTCCAAATGTACACCCAAATGTGGCACCTATAAAAAATGAAGGTACAATTTCTCCTCCTCTGTATCCCGCCTCAATTGTAATAACGGTAAATATCATTTTTAATATAAAGGCATACGGAACCGCTTTGCCGTTTATGGCGTTTTCAATTACCGATATACCTGCTCCGTTATAATCGTTAGTGTTTAACAAAATAGATAATACAACAATAACACAGCCTGCCAAAAAAATTCTTATGTACGGATTTTTTAAATACTTCCTTAAAAGGTCACCGACAGAATGAAGCATTACAATAAATATAATACTGAGAACAGCGCACAGAGCGGAAAGAATAATTGTTTCAAGTGCGTTTGTGACAGTTAGAGCCGGAAATTCTATTTTGCTGAAGTCATCGGCTCTTACTCCAAAATTCATCGCAAAGTATGAAGCAATAAGAGCCGAAAACACACACGGAACAAGTGCGGCATAATACATAACACCGATACTTACAACTTCCATTGAAAATATGGCAGCCGCCATAGGAGTACCGAAAACAGCCGAAAATGCCGCGCTCATACCGCACAGAACCACGACTCTTTTGTCTGCGTCATCAAACTTGAAAAGTCGCCCAAGCTGATTTCCTATGCTTCCGCCAAGCTGTAATGCGGCTCCCTCGCGTCCCGCTGAGCCTCCGAACAAATGCGTCAACACAGTGGTAATAAATATCAGAGGCGCCATTTTAAACGGAATTTCACTTTGGGCGTGTATGGTCGACAATACAAGGTTTGTACCTTTATCGTTTTTGTAGTTAAAAATGCTATATAAAAAAACAGTGACAATACCTGCAAGCGGAAGAAAGTACAATATATATTTATTGTCGTTCCTGAAATCTGTTACCGTGTTCATCATAAACGCAAACAGTGTACTGAATGAGCCTACCGTAATTCCGGTAATAACGGAAACTAATGACCATTTTATGAATTTGGATATATGGAACCACGATTTTTTTGAATATGCCTTTACGGCTTTCAATATCTTTTTTGACATCTTTTTATAACCGCCCTTATTCGGCAGAATTTTTCATACGGTTAAATTCGTTTTCATCAATAACCGTAATACCCAAGGATATTGCCTTTGTCAATTTGCTTCCCGGATCCTCTCCGGCAAGAACATAGTTTGTTTTTTTTGATACGCTTGAAGAAACTTTGCCGCCCATACTTTCTATTATCTTTGCGGCTTCGGAGCGTTTGTATGTGGGCAGCGTACCGGTTATAACAAAGGTTTTTCCTGAAAATAGGCTGTTTTCCTCCGACTTTGACGCTATGCTTTTGTTTTCGGTGTTTATGCCCAATTCCTTTATTTCTGAAACAAGTTTTTTTGATTCATCAAGTGAAAAATACGAAACAACACTTTCCGCCATAATTTCTCCAAAACCCTCTATTGATGAAATTTCGGATATGTCGGCGGCTGCAATGTTTTCAAGCGTCATAAACCTGTTGGCAAGCAATTTCGCCGCTTTTTGCCCGATATGCCTTATTCCGAGGGCATATACGATTCTGTAAAGGTCGTTATCTTTTGAACGCTCAATAGCATTAATTATATTTTCCGCAGAGGTATCTTTCTTTTTTTCAAGGCTTAAAATATCTTTTCTTGTAAGACGGTACAAGTCAAGAGGTGATGAAATAAGCTGTTTTTCTACCAATGCCCTTAGTACCTTTTCTCCAACGCCGTCAATATCCATTGCATCTCTTGAAACAAAATGTATTATATGGCGCATAAGCTGTGCGGGACAATCTGTATTTGTACATCTTAGTGCTGCTTCGCCGTTTTCATACGTTACGGGTGAGCCGCAGGACGGACAAACTTTGGGCATTTCATAAGGAACCGAGTTCTCCTTGTGCTTTACGACAGACACTACCTCCGGAATAATTTCTCCTGCTTTTCTTAGAATAACGGTATCTCCTATCCTTATATTCTTGTCTTTTATAAAATCTTCATTATGAAGAGTTGCACGGCTTACAGTAGTTCCCGCTAAGGTAATAGGGGAGAAAATTGCGGTTGGGGTCAATACTCCCGTTCTGCCTACATTTATTTCAATATCAAGCAGCTCAGTTTCTTTTTCTTCGGGCGGATATTTGTACGCTTCAGCCCATTTAGGAAATTTCGATGTGCTGCCCAAGGTTTCACGTTGAGAAAAATCATCGACCTTAATAACAGCCCCGTCAATTTGAAAAGCAAGTTCGCTTCGCATATTTCCTATTTCGTCTATTTTTTCAAGTACCTCGTCAATGCTTTCGCATTTGTTGTAAAACGGCAGCGTTGTAAATCCCAGTTCACTAAGGTAATCAAGCGACTGTTTATGGCTCGTTAATTCTTCTCCCTCAATACGCTGAACGTTAAATACAAAAATATCAAGTTCCCTTTCCTTTGTTATTTTTGCGTCTTTCTGTCTTAAAGAACCCGCCGCAGCATTCCGTGGATTTTTAAACGGTTTTAAATCATTTTCTTCCTGTTTTGCAGTCAGCTTTTCAAAATTTTCCACTGACATATAAACCTCGCCCCTAACCTCAATAAAGGGTACAGGTCTGTTTAGTTTCATAGGAAGTGTTTTTATTGTTTTAAGATTTTCTGTTATATCTTCTCCGACAAGACCATCGCCCCTTGTTGAGCCTCTTACAAAAATACCGTTTCTATATTCTGCCGAAACCGAAAGACCGTCAATTTTAGGTTCAACAACATATTTCGGATACGTTACATTTTCTCGGACTCTTTTATCAAATTCCCTGATTTCTTCGGGTGAAAACGAATCGTGAAGACTTTCCATAGGGACAACGTGTTCAACGGGCGAAAATTTTTCTCCTGCCTCTCCGCCAATTATTTGTGTAGGGGAATCGGGAGTTATAAGCTCCGGAAAATCATTTTCGAGTTTTTCAAGTTCTCTTATAAGCGCGTCGTATTCAAAGTCCGATATTTCAGGTGAATCTTCATTGTAGTATTTATTATTATGATATATTATTTGTTTTCTTAAATTTTCGGCTTTTGATTTGGCGTCATTAATATTCATAAAATTTATCTCCTTTATTATTGTGAAATCTGTTTTGATAAGAATATTTTTACGGTATTATTTTGACCCGTAACAGACAAATTACCCTGTTCTACCTGTTTTATCATTATAAAAATTACAAGCAGTCCGGCAGAGGAAATATATTCAAGCTCCGAAACATTAGCTTGAGTTACTATTATACCACATTTTCCATAAAGCATAAACGATATTTTTTTCACATATATGTCAGCCGTTATTAATTGCGTCGCAATATAAGATGATTGTCATTATGCGTATGTTATGATATAATATTTGCGATTTGCAAAAACGGCAGGTGTTAAATATTGAATTTAAATAAAAATAATATCAGGTTTTATGCGGTTACGGACAGAAAGTGGACAGGGAAGATGACTCTCCTCGAACAGATTGAAGCCGCTCTTGCGGGAGGTGTGACTTGTTTGCAGCTTCGGGAAAAAAATATGGACTTTGACGATTTTCTTGAAGAAGCAAAAGAGGTAAAAAAAATATGTATTAAATATAACGTACCCTTAATAATAAATGATGAGCCGAGTGTGGCTTTAAAAAGCGGCGCAGACGGTATTCACATAGGACAAGATGATATGGAAATTTCCGAAGTAAGAAAAAAAGTCGGTAAAGATTTTATTATAGGTGTTTCAGCACACAATAAATCCGAGGCTGTTCTTGCCGAACGCGGAGGCGCGGATTATCTTGGCTGCGGAGCGGTTTTCGGAAGTTCCACAAAATCGAATACAAATCCTATTTCTATTGAAACGGTTTCACAAATATGTTCGGCTGTATCAATACCGGTAGTCGCAATCGGAGGAATAAACAAAACAAATATTCTGCGACTTTCGGGAACGGGCGTTGACGGTGCAGCAATAATATCCGCAATATTTTCCGCTGACGATATAAAAAAGGAATGTATTGAGCTGTCCGAGCTTACACTAAAGCTGGTTGAGCAAAAAATTAAATAATACGGTTACTTTTCTCTTTTTATAATGAACGTTGTAGTTCCTTGATTCAGACCGATTATTTTTTGTTCTATTTTTGGGTGTTTATACTTTCTTACCATATTACGCAGCGATGTGCCGCCCCTGTATCCGTGAATAATTTCAATTTCACGCACATCTTTCGGTAATTTTTTCAAAGTTTCGTTAAGTTTTGCTTTTGCGCTTTCGCTTGTATGACCGTGCAGGTCTATTTCTATTGAATAGGGCATAATTTTTCTCCTACGCTTATGTATTTTTATATATTATAACACATAAATTCTTGAAAATTAATATCAACATAAAAACTATTTGTTTACTTTTTTATTTTAATGTGTTAAAATATTATTGAACTAAATTTTAAAAGGAACGGGAGGATTATTTATGAATCCGAAAATAAAAAATTCAAATACAGATTCTCTTTTTAAAGCGATACTTACTCTTAAAACGGTTGACGAATGTTATGCTTTTTTTGATGATTTATGTACCATTTCGGAAATAAAAGCAATAGCACAGAGATATGTTGTGGCAAAAATGCTTGACGAGGGAGAAATTTATAATGAAATAGTGGAAAGGACAGGCGCCAGCACCGCCACCATAAGCCGTGTGAACCGTGCCTTAAATTACGGTAGCGACGGATATGCCCTTACTTTTTCACGTTTAAAGGAACAGAACGGTAAAGAGGGGGAGGACGCTTGAATTCTTATTCTTGTTTTTCAAGGTTTTATGACAGTTTGACATTTAATGTGGAATACGGTAAAAAAGCCGATTACATTTTGGAAATTTTAAAGCGTCACAATCACAATGCGGGTCTTACTCTCGACCTTGCCTGCGGTACGGGAACGCTTACTTTGGAACTTTGCAAACGGGGCGTTGACATATTCGGAGCGGATTCGTCATCGGATATGCTTACGCTCGCACAGCAAAAGGCGTCCGAAAGCGGTTTTTCGATTTTGTTTTTGCGTCAGAAAATGCAAAATCTAAACCTTTACGGTACAATAGATACTTGTATTTGTTCGCTTGACAGTATTAATCATCTTCCGTCGGGAAAAGATGTTTTAAAGTCGTTTGAGCGTATAGCAACCTTTTTGAATCCTGACGGTTTGTTTGTGTTTGATGCGAATACAATTTATAAGCATAAATACGTCCTCGGTGATAATTGTTATATATATGATACGGACGACGTCTTTTGTGCATGGCAGAATACATACCGTGAGGAAGATAACAGGGTTGATATTACTCTCGATTTTTTTGCCCCCGATGAAAATGGGAAAAAATATAACAGATTTACCGAGGAAATTTCGGAAACAGCATATTCAAGAAATGAAATGATAAATATGATTGAAAGTTCGGGGCTCAAACCGGAGGCTGTCTATGACGATATGAGCTTTGAGGAACCAAAGCCCGACTCTCAAAGAGAAATTTATGTAGTGAGGAAAGAATAATATGAATGAGGATAAAATTATACGCTGTATTACATCAGACGGTTCTGTTATGGCGTCGGTTGCCGAAACGTCAAATATTGTTTATACGGCTTCAAAGGTTCACCTTACATCTCCGGCGGCAACGGCGGCTTTGGGACGTCTTTTAACAGCGGCTTCCATAATGGGCGCACAGCTTAAACAAAAGGACGCAAGCATTACCCTCAGGATAAACGGTAACAACAGTAAAACGGGAGCCGTAATAGCTGTTTCCGACAGCAAGGGCAACGTCCGAGGTTATGTACAAAATCCCGATTGTTTAACTGAATATTACAATAACGGAAAGATAAATGTCGCAAAGGCGGTAGGCAGTACCGGTACTCTTAATGTAATGCGTGACTATGGTACAGGTGACCCTTATATAGGAACTGTACAGCTTGTTTCCGGCGAAATAGCCGAGGATATTGCCGGTTATTATGCGGTAAGTGAACAGATTCCTACGGTCTGCTCACTCGGTGTACTTCTTGACAAACAGGACCATGAGGTTCTTCTTTCCGGCGGACTTCTTATACAGCTTCTTCCGGGAGCCGACGATTCGGTAATAGACAAAATAGAAAAAAACGCAAATGCACTTGAGCCGATGACGACAATGCTCGCAAAGGGAATGTCTGCCCGTGAAATATGCCAAACAGCTTTGAATGGTTTTGAGGTTGAAATTCTCGATGAAATGCCGATACATTATGCCTGCACATGCAGTAGGGAAAGGGTCATCAGAGCTTTTATAACTCTGCCGGACGACGAAATACGCTCTATGGCGGACGAAAAAGGCTATGCCGAGGCTCTTTGTCATTTCTGCAAAAAACGTTACAGATTTTCAAAGCTCCAATTGGAACAGATAATCAAACAAAAAAACAGCGGCAGTTCTTTTTAAGAAAATTAATTTATTAGAAAAAAACTCTTGATATTAATTGGTTATTGGAGTAAAATTAAATAGCTATTTTATAGAAAATAACGGATTAAAGGAGAAGTGTGATGGTTTTTGCAGATTTGTTTTTTCTGTATTTTTTTCTGCCTGTTTGTTTGTTGGCTTATTTCATAAGCAAAAAAATTGAAACAAGAAATACAGTCTTAATTGTTTTTTCTCTTATTTTTTATGCTTGGGGTGAGCCTACATACTTCTTTTTGCTGATTTTTGTCGCCCTTGTAAACTGGTATTTCGGTTTGTGTGTGGGCAGGTGCAAAAACACAGCAAATGCCAAAGCGGCGGTTGCTGTTGCCGTAGTTATTGACATTCTCCTTCTTGTAATATTTAAATACAGCGGATTTATAGTTCAAAATGTCAATTCCCTTTTCCGTTCGTCAATTCCCGTTCCGGATATTTCACTTCCGATAGGTATAAGTTTCTTTACGTTCCAGGCGATTTCATATATTATTGATTGTTATTGGCAAACTGTTGAACCACAGCAGTCATTCAAGAAGTTCCTTTTGTATATTTCGCTTTTTCCGCAGCTTGTTGCGGGACCTATCGTTCGTTACAGCGTCGTTTCCTCGGAAATAGATAAAAGACGTTCGACCGCAAGCGACATAAGCGAAGGCTCAATGCGTGTTATTGTGGGACTTGCAAAGAAGGTTATTGTTGCAAATAATCTTTATGCAATTGTAACACAATTTTTCGGCAATGATATTTCAAATCTTTCGTTCCTCGGAACGTGGTACACGGTAATAGCATATTCTCTTTATGTTTACTTTGACTTTAGCGGATATTCGGATATAGCGATAGGTTTGGGAAGGATATTCGGATTCCATTTTAATGAAAACTTTAACTATCCGTTTATATGCAAGAGCATCAGTGAATTTTGGCAAAGATGGCATATTTCTCTAAGTACGTTTTTCAGGGATTATCTTTTCTATGCGCCTATTTTAGGAAAACCTCGCAAGTATGTTAACTTATTCCTTGTGTGGTTCTGTACGGGTATGTGGCACGGTGCGGAATGGAACTTTATTTTCTGGGGACTTTATTTCGGACTGTTTATATTTATGGAGACCAAAATCGGCAAAAAGCGTATGAAAAAGTGGCCCTTGTGGTTTTCACATATTTACAGCAAGCTGGTTATTGTTATAGGATTCGGTATATTCTATTTTTCGGATATTGGTCAGCTCGGCAAATTCTTTATGAATATATCAGGAATAAGTATGCTTACAAACGGAAACAGCTTTGCCGACATTGTTACATGGAATTCATTCTTAAACAATATTTTCCTTTTTGCAATCGCAATCATAATATCTATGCCTCTGCTCCCGAAACTTAAATACTTTTTCTTCAAGTGGGGAAACAACACGGTCTATACTACGGGAAAAATATTGGGTACGATTGGATGCGTGTATTTGCTCATTATGTCAAGCATACTGCTTGTTGACGCAACCAATAATCCGTTTTTGTATTTCCGTTTCTGATTTATTGTAAAGGAGAATAAAAAATGGAAAAAAAGCCTGCACCACATACTCCGCCAAAAAAGAGATTCAATTCATATAAACGCTCGATAATAAGACATTTTTCCTCGGTCATTTCATTGCTTGTTTTAATTCCGGTTTTTGCGCTTATTTCAGTGTTTCTTCTTGTATTTCCGCACTCTACGATTTCATATATCGAAAAAAGAGAGCTTACAAAGTTTCCGGAATTTACATTTGACGGGTATTTTTCCGGCGCATTTACTTCCGGTATCACAAAATATTATGATGATACCGTTCCATACAGAGATGATTTTAAAAATATAGGCAACAGCTTCAAGGCGAATTTTGGAATAAAAACCAATGATTCCGTATCTGTAAAGGGAAAATTGACTGCGGCAAAAAATAAGGATAAAAAGCCGACACAGCAGACCGAAAGCTCTGCGTCTGACAATGAAAAAACAAAGCCGAATAATGAAAGCTCGAAAAATACCGTTGAAGAAAGCGCACAAAAGGATTATACCAAGGAAAATGCCGAATATACGGTAGAAAACGGTATTATTGTAGTTAATCAAGACGGACACTACCGTGCGCTTGAAATGTTTGGCGGAGGTACGGGTAACGCTTATGTGGACGCCCTTAACAAGTTCAGAAGTCAGATTGACGACAAAGTAAAGGTTTACTCAATGATAGCTCCGCTTGCCAGCGAGTATTATACACCTGCAAACTATTCCTATGCTTCTGCGAACCAAAAGGAGTATTTTGATGATATAGCCTCTCGTCTTGACAAAGGCATAACCTCTGTTGATATTGATTCCGTACTCGCAAAACATACCGAAGAGAATATATACCTCCGAACCGACCATCACTGGACGCCGCTCGGAGCATATTATGCGGCGCGTACATTTGCCGATGCGGCAGGCGTCAACTTTAAGGATATAAACACATTTAAAAAGGAAACCATTGCGGGATTTGTGGGAACAATGTATGCTTTTACCGGAGATATAAACATTAAGAATGACTCCGAAGACTTTACATATTATGTTCCGGACAATAATGACAAGTGTACAACATACTATTATGATACTTCATTTAATTACAACAGCAGTGGAAACTTTTTCAATGAAGTAGGAGATCCTCAGTCTAACGCTTATATGACTTTTATGGGCGGCGATGAACAAATTGTAAAAATTAAAACAAACGTAAAAAATAACAGAAAACTGCTCATAATAAAAGACAGTTACGGTAATGCCGAACCTGCTTATTATACAAACTCTTTTGAGGAAATATATGTTGTCGATATGAGATATTTTGATTTGAATCTCGTTGACTTTACCGAACAGATGAACATTACAGATGTACTGTTCACAATGGTAACATTCTCCGCTTTTGGCGACAATGCCGAAAACCTTGATAATCTTATTACGCAGGCAAAAGGAAACGTAATAAAGGATACCGCAGATTCGGAAGAAAACAGCGTTTCTGCTTCGGATTAAAAAACATCTTGTATTTTTGTTACAATATGAATATTTGTGTTGAAGGGAGAAATAAAAATGAATGAGCTTGAATATCCTTTTGACTCCGAGTACATAATAAAAAAAAGAAAATCAATTAAACGTAAGCTACTGGCTGACGGCAGTAAAAGGCTGAAAAAGAAAATTGCCGTTTTCGGGGGTTCAACGACAAGCGACATAGTTGTTTATTTGGAGTTATTCCTGCTTAATAACGGTATTGAGCCGGAATTTTATGAATCGGAATATGCCCAATACTGGCAAGATGCAATGTTTCCCGGCGATGAACTGATTGAATTTGCTCCGGATATTGTTTTCATACATACTACCAACAGGAATATTTCAAACTTTCCTTTAATGACAGACGACAAAAGCAGAGTAGAAAATCTTTTGGAGTCGGAATACGGCAAGTTTGAACAAATGTGGAAAAAAATAAGCGAAACATATCATTGTCCGATTATTCAAAATAATTTTGAAATGCCTTTTTACAGGATTATGGGCAACAAGGATTGCAGTGATTACAGGGGACGCACAAATTTTATAACAAACCTTAACAGAAAATTCTATGAGTATGCCGAAAAAACGGAAGGCTTCTACATTAACGACATTAATTTTATATCCGCTTCTTACGGTCTGAAAGAATGGAGCAATCCTCTGTATTGGAATATGTATAAATACGCTATGTGCGTAGAGGCAATTCCCGAATTTTCTTTTAACCTTGCCAATATAATAAAATCTGTTTTCGGAAAAAATAAGAAAGCGGTTGCGCTTGACCTCGACAACACTTTGTGGGGTGGAGTAGTTGGCGATGACGGTGTGGACGGAATACAGATAGGTCAGGAAACGGGCGTCGCACAGTCATATTATGAATTTCAAAGTTATATAAAATCTCTTAAACAGCTTGGAGTAGTGCTTACGGTATGCTCTAAAAACGATTATGAAAACGCCGTTGCCGGACTGAATCACCCCGAAGGCGCATTAAAGCCGGACGATTTCATTATAATTAAAGCAAACTGGGAAAATAAAGACAGAAATATTATTGAAACGGCTTCTGAACTGAATATTCTTCCGGATTCAATTGTTTTTGTTGACGATAATCCGGCCGAGCGTGCTATCGTGCAGGCTCAGATAGCGGGGATAAGCGTTCCGGTCATTGACAGCGTTGAAAATTATATTTCAACGATAGACAGAAACGGTTACTTTGAAGTTACGAATTTCAGCGAAGATGATCTTAAGCGCAATGAAATGTATAAAGCGAATGTTCAGCGTGCGGTTCAACAGGCTGCATTTTCGGACTATAATGAATATCTTTTGAGCCTTGAAATGACTGCGGTAATTGATGACTTTTTACCTGTTTACTTGCAGAGAATTACACAGCTTTCAAATAAAAGCAATCAGTTTAATGTAACAACAAAACGCTATACTCCCACAGAAATGGAGGCTGTATTTAACAGCAGCGAATACATACGTCTTTACGGAAAACTGATTGACAAGTTCGGTGATAACGGTGTTGTGTCGGTGGTTATAGGTAAAAAAGAAAATAATATTCTTAACATTGATTTGTGGATTATGAGTTGCCGCGTACTTAAGAGAGATATGGAGTTTGCAATGCTTGATCGTCTTGTTGAGCGCTGCCGTGGGCAGGGGATAGACACAATAAAAGGATATTATTATCCTACCGCAAAGAATAAAATGGTCAAGGAGCTTTACGGAAAGTTTGGTTTTAACAAAATTTCCGAAGATGAAGAAGGCAATACGATATGGCAGCTTGACATAAAGTCGTATGAAAATAAAAACAATGTTATAAATGTGCAGGATAATTCCTCAATTAATCAATAAATAAAAAGGAGAAAGTGCTATGGATACAAAGACAATTTTCGTAAGGTTGAACAAGGTTTTTCGCGATGTTTTTGATGATGACTCAATTAAAGTAACACCGAAAACAACCGCAGATGACATTGATGATTGGGACAGCTTGGAGCATATAACTCTGATTGCTGCCGTTGAACGTGAATTTAAGATGAAATTCAAAATGGGTGAGATTTCATCTATGAAAAATGTCGGAGAAATGGCTCAAATTATCGCACAAAGAGTGAAATAAAAATTTTTCCGAATATTTAAAATACCGAACGCAGGGACAAACAGCTTGCTCCTGCGTTCGGTATTTTACGTTATAAAAATGCTTTTTCAAAAATCGAAGTTTTTTTATAAATCGTTTTTATGTGCCTCAGCCATTTTGGCAACTGTACTTCTTCTCAGCATTTTACCTCCGACAGATACATATTCGTTCGGATTTCCTTGTGACAGTCGCACCAGCTCGTCATAATCGAGTTTTTCAGGTTCTGATGAATCCCCCGATTTTGCCGTTACATCGTTTTTATAATTTTTATGGCTGTTTATAACGTGCTTTTCAATTGAATTGTAGGAATTGAATACGATTATATATACGATTAATGTGGGCAATACAGTAATTGTCAGAACACCTAAAACACATAAAGGAATAATAAGTGATACCGAAAATTGAAGTAAAGTATATATGAAAAAGGTGATGATTAAAAGCGATACTAAAGTTTTTATATGATTTGCAAAGCCGGCAGCAATTAAAAATACTGAATTTTTTATAATTTGTACAAACTTTAAATCTACCGATACAGCCATAACAAAAAAGCTGAACGACATAAGAAGGAAAAATAATGCTACAATAAGGCTCATTATGAAACTGACGGTTACTATCGGGTTCCCAATAAAATCATTGTAAAATGAAAAGGTGATCCAGAATCCAATCGTTATTATATATTCAATTAACGAGCCTGCCAAAAAATATTTCCAATTGTTTTTTATTCCGTTTTTAAAATCCCTCAATAATTTAATATCTTGACCGACAGTGATCCTTTTGCAAATATATGTCAATGCGGCTGCAAAGGGGGAGATAAGTGGTATTGCCAAAGCCAAAATATATATATTTATCTGTTTTGTGAAATATATCAATACAAATGAAATCGTGCCCAAAACAGCCAAAGGTATGCAAAACAACAGGTTTGCGCATAACAGCTTTAAAAAATTACTTTTGTATTTTGAAAAGAAACCTTTCGAACTATTATTTTGATTATTGCTTTTTGACATTTTATACACTTCCGATAAATTAAAATTTGAAAATCCACGAAAAACAGAAAGAACAGACCATATCAATAACAGATGCTGCGGCACATAATCCAAGGTACCAAAGCATTGAAAGCAAATATTTTTTCATTTGTATTTGCGGGTCGTCCCTTATTGCGGCTTTTGTAAAACAAGATGTAATATTGATTGAATTTTTAAATGAATCTTGTGCAGCAGCAGCTATTACCAAAGAACACAAAAATGCTCCGGGAAGGATTATAAGAAGATTGTAAATTATTCCCCATATACCGTAAGAATTATAAAGGAAACCTACCGCCAGGCCGTAACCGTACCCTTTAAGAAACGGTACGACTGCGGAAAATATTCCGCCCCAAAGCGATAATCCCAGCAGGAATATTATAAAAAGAAATATTGCCGAGGAGGCAAAAGATGAAACGAAAGAAGAAAACACTCCCTTTGAACAGCGAATATCGTAGTTTGTATTAAACATAAAATCAAGACGCTGCAAAAGTTGACTGTCGGCTTTTTTTCCGTTTAATGCGCCGTAAACGATTCCGCCGAAAAAGATTGATAGGAAAATTATCATTAGAAGATTTCTTTTTAAATTCGATTTGTTGATTCCGAATTTGTTTTTGAGCGGATTAAGTAAAATTATATTCTTCATAGCATTAACTCCCGAAAAATTTATACGGTTTTCTTAATTAATGTCTATGAAATTTAAAAAGCGGATATGAATAAGCCGTTTTTAATTTTTATAAAATCTCTCGGCATATCTTACTGTATCCATTGCATCGGAGCCGTAAAAATCTGCTCCTATCATATCGGCATATTCCTGATTAAGAACGGCGCCGCCTACAATTGTCTTAATGCTTCTGTCCGTTTTATTGAGCAATTCTATGGTTTCCGCCATAGCAGGGACAGTAGTTGTCATAAGTGCGCTAAGTCCCACCAGTTTACAATTATTTTCAACGGCACAATCCCGTATTTTTTCAGGTGGGACATCACGCCCAAGATCGTATACCGTAAAGCCGTAGCTTTCCATAAGAACTTTTACTATGTTTTTACCTATATCGTGAATATCTCCTTTTACGGTTGCCAATACTATTGCCTTGTTTTTATTGTTCTTTTCGGATTTTATTTTCTTTTTCACTTCTTCAAATGAAGCCGAAGCCGCTTCGGCACTCATCAAAAGCTGCGGGAGATATGCCTTTTTTTGTTCAAATGCCTCGCCTATTTCGTTTAGAGCGGGTATTATATGGCTATTGATAACATCAAGCGGAGCAGTATTTTCCAAAAGAGCTTTGGCGCATAAAACGGCGCTGTCTTTCAGTCCCTTTACAATGCTTGTATGTAGAGATTCGTTGTTCCGATTTTGTTTACTCTCCGTTTTTTCCGTATTGGCTGACGCATAATTGATATAATCAATACAGCCCGTGTCAAGCATATTTAAAGCTCTGTATGAATAATATGTATCCATCATTGCCTTTGAGAACGGGTTCATAATGGCGCAGTTAAGCCCGCAGCAAAGCGAATTGGCATAAAATGTACTTGTAACCAGTTCTCTTTGGGGCAAGCCGAAAGAAATATTTGAAATACCCAAACAAGTTTTAAGTCCCATTTTTCTTATAAGTCTTATCGACTCCAACGTTATAATTGCGCTTTCGGGGTTTGATGAAACGGTAAGAGCGAGAGGGTCAACAATAATATTCTTTTTTTCAATACCGTATTCTGCGGCACGTTTGGCAATCTTTGAAGCAATTGCGGCGCGTTCGGCAGCGTTGTTCGGGATACCTTTTTCGTCAATGGTAAGGGCAATAAGTCCGCCGCCGTATTTTTTTACAATAGGAAATACGGTATTCATACTTTCTTCTGTTCCGTTGACGGAATTAACCAAGGGTTTGCCGTTATATATACGCATTGCTTTTTCAAGCGTTTCAGCTTTTGTCGTATCAATTTGGAGGGGAATATCGACAACTGCCTGAATTGCGGAAATACATTTAACCATCATTTCCGTTTCGTCAATTTCCGGCAGACCTACATTGACGTCAAGAATATGTACTCCCGCTTCAGATTGTGTTATTGCTTCGTTCAAAACATAATTAAGATTTTTTGTTCTCAGAGCTTCCTTTAATTTGGGTTTACCGGTCGGATTTATACGTTCTCCGATAAGAATGGGTTCACGGTCTATAATTACCGAATGAGTATAGGAGGAAACCATAGTAAAATCTTTTTTGTATGGAGCTTTATACGGAAGGTCTTTTGTTTTTAATACGGTTTTGTGTATAAATTCAGGCGTTGTACCACAGCATCCGCCAAGAATAGAAGCCCCGTTTTCCGCAAGACGGAGCATATAGTCGGAAAATTCGTCTGAATCAATATTAAAAACAGTTTTGCCGTCTATTACTTCCGGCAGTCCCGCATTTGGATTTACTATAATCGGCGTTGAGGAATATTTTTCAAATTCTTTTATAATTTTAAGCATAGTATCGGGACCGAGTGAACAGTTCATACCCAGAGCGTCAACCTTTAGTCCTTCAAGAAGGGAAATCATTGCCGCAGGGTCAGCTCCGGTCATCAGCTTGCCCGAAGCGTCATAAACGTTTGTTACAAAAACAGGTAAATCGCAATTTTCCTTAGCGGCAAGTACAGCCGCCTTTGTTTCATAGCTGTCATTCATTGTTTCGATTAAAACAAGATCGACCCCGTATTCGGCGGCAGCACGGATATTTTTTGAAAAAAGTTCAACTGCATATTCAAATGTCATTTCGCCTAAAGGTTCCAATAACTTTCCTGTCGGTCCCATATCAAAAGCAATGTATTTTTCTTCTTGATCGTCAACAGCTTTTTTTGCACATTTTATTCCGGCTTCGATAAGTTCCTTATAATTTTCAAATTTGTCAGCATTTATTCCAAAAGTGTTTGTTTTTATTATGTTGCAGCCGGCGTCAAGATACGCCTTATGTAAACCTATTATTTTTTCGGGGTTGGATATGTTCCATAATTCCGGTGTTTGACCGGCAGGTAATCCCATATCCTGAAGGACAGTTCCGGTACCTCCGTCAAAGTACACTCTTTTTTCTCTTATAAGTTCAGTTATCTTTTTCATTTTTTACCCCCATAATTGCCGTAATTGACTTAACAGGTGTCATAAAAAAGTTGCCGTTAAGTGTTATTCCCAATGTTTGTGAGGCATTAAGCCTGTTTAAAAGCGGTTTTTGTACTTCAATTGATACATCACCGTAGCCTGGACTGAATCTTGGCGCACAGTCGGCTCCGTTTTTTATAATATCGGACGCATAATCGCAGAATGATTCTATTGCAGCAGATGCCAAAGCGTTGGTGATGAAATGTTCCGCTTGAGATGTAATGTTAAGTTTGGCAAGAAGTCTGTCAACACCTATACCCGCAGTAACTGCCATAATAAACGCCTTGTCGCAGCCTTTTAAATTACGGTACAAATTTTGACTTGATACGGTCATAAAACCGAAATCGGATATATTTTGTTTTGACAAATCTATGTCTGACTTTATATATGCACATTTGTATGATATAACCTCAAGCAAACGTTCACGGCAAAAATCAACGGCATAACTTTCATATTCTCTGCTTGTTCCAAGTCTTGCAGCCAATTCGTTTTTATTTATTTTTATTTGGTCAGGCTTGGCTGAAATAGTCAATATATCCTTGTTATTCATATAAACCACACTTTTATAACAAAATTATATTTAATTAAAAATCTATAAAATTATAACATAATTTTATGGGAACCGCAATATATGCATAATTAAATAATATAAGTAGAAATGATTTTGGTTAGGTATAATATTAATTTTCTACTGTCGAAAATTTTCGAGTTAATATAAAAAGGAACCCTGAGTGTTTCCACTTAGGGTTCCGAACATTACACACCGTAAAACCGCAGCTTATTAAATTTTTACCGATATTGCATCAAGACTTTTCGGAAGTTCAGACTCATCGGCGGATACGAGGAATGTAAATCTTGTTTCCGTCTTTGCAGCAAGGACATTTGTCTTTTCAATGAAATCTACAAATTGAGTGAAATCCTTACCGCCGATTTTAAGAGTTGAATCAACAATGACATCGGTCAAGTCATAATTTCCTGCACAAAGACCGCTGAGGAATCCAAAAAATGCGTCATAGCCTGTGATAGAATACTGCTCTGTATCTATAAGTCTTGCTTTATGTGTTATATCATAAGTAAGTCTTGAACCTTTTTCAATTACAACAACGTTTCCGTTTGAACCTTCAACTGCTTCATTAGTAAGGTTTATAAGTTTTTTGGTTTTGCCCGTACCTTTTTTTCCCACAATAAGTGTTACCATAATTTTTGCCTCCTTAAATAATTAACCGTCAAGCGGGTATTAATCATCTATATAGAATTTTATAATAATTCAAGCGTACTGTCAATGTTTTTTGTCATTTAAGATAAAATTATTTCAGTCTTGCCTCAAGTGCCTCTTTTTGACTTTCATATCCCGGTTTTCCGAGAAGAGCGAACATATTCTTTTTGTAGCTTTCCACGCCGGGCTGATTAAACGGATTAATGCCGAGTGTATATCCGCTTATGGCGCAGGCTTTTTCAAAGAAATATATCAAATATCCAAGTTCGGATTCATTTGCTTCCGGAACATTAAGAACAACATTTGGAACATTTCCGTCCGTATGGGCGAGAACCGTACCTTCAAATGCTTTCTTGTTTACAAAATCAACTGTTTTGCCCGAAAGGAAATTAAGTCCGTCAACATTTTCGGGATCGGTGTCGATTTCTATTTCATATTTTGGCTTTTCAAACTGAACGACAGTTTCAAACATTATTCTGGAACCTTCCTGTATAAACTGTCCCATTGAATGAAGATCTGTGGAGAATACTACCGAGGCAGGGAAAAGACCCTTGTTGTTTTTTCCTTCACTTTCGCCGAAAAGCTGTTTCCACCATTCATTCATCATTGTGAACAAAGGCTCATAGCTTACAAGAAGTTCCACTGACTTACCCTTACGGTAAAGAATATTTCTTATTGCCGCATACTTATAACAGTCATTTTTGTTTAAATCCGTTTCCGAAAGCTCCTCACGCGCTTTTGCCGCACCCTGCATAAGAGCGTCAATGTCTGCACCTGCAACCGCAATCGGAAGAAGTCCTACCGCAGTAAGAACGGAAAAACGTCCGCCAACATCGTCGGGAACCACAAATGTTTGATAGCCCTCGCGGTCTGCTAACATTTTAAGTGTTCCTTTTGCCTTGTCCGTTGTGCAGTATATTCTTTCTTTTGCTCCGTCTTTGCCGTATTTTTTTTCAAGAAGTTCTCTGAATACCCTGAACGCAATTGCGGGTTCGGTAGTTGTTCCCGATTTTGAAATCATATTTATGGATACGTCCTTGCCCTCGCATATCTTCAAAATTTCGGCAAGAGCGGTTGAGCTTATGGAATTTCCCGTAAAATAAATATCGGGGGTATCCTTAGGGAGCGAGTTGTAGTTCGGTGATTTAAGAAATTCTATGGCAGCTCTTGCTCCGAGATAGGAACCGCCTATACCGATTACAATAAATACCTGAGTATCTTTTTTTATTTTTTCGGCTGCTTTTTTTATCCTTTGAAATTCGTCTTTGTCATAGTCCACGGGAAGATCGACCCAACCCGTAAAATCACTGCCAAGACCGTTTTTATTGTGAAGCATTTCGTGTGCAGCTTTTATTTGAGGAGCTATGGCTTCGTATTCCTCATTTGAAATAAATTGTTTAACATGCTTGTCACTAAGACGAGTAGACATAAGAAATATCCTCCTTATTTTATAAAATTCCGCAATAGAATTTTATTTGAAAAACTTTTCTATTACATTGTACAATATCCGTTTTCTTTTTGCAAGGAATATTGTAATAATATTTTTAAAATTTTTACTCAGTTATTGTATAAATGGTTCATAGAGTTATAAAACCAGATATTATAAGCAGATAAGATAAGTTTTAATTGTCTATAAATTCACTTGCATAATTGTAATGTTATAATGAATTTGTAATTCTAATTTTAAGGAGGAACTTTATGGATATACAATATCTATTATTTTTGCAGGATTTACGGGAGTCAATGGGCGGGGTACTTAACAATTTTTTTATCCAAATAAGTGATTTGTCTTACGGGATATTCATTTGGATGCTGGCATGTGTGCTTTTTTGGGCAGTCGATAAAAAAAGCGGAAGTTTTCTGTTCCTTAACATAGGATTCTCCAGATTTTTTATGCAGGTACTAAAATTAACTTTTTGCGTATACAGACCTTGGATACGTTCAAGTAAAATTGTACCTGTTGAAACGGCGTCGGGCTATTCGTTCCCCAGCGGACACAGCGTAACGGCGGCAAGCAATTATGGAACGGTTATTGAGCGATTCAGAAAAAATAAGCCTTTATGTATTTTTATGGGATTTATGATATTTCTTACAATGTTTTCCCGCAACTATATAGGCGTACATACTCCGCAAGATGTGCTTGTGGGAGCTTTGCTCGGAATAATCGTAGTTATGATAGGAGCCAAAGTTTGGGAATGGATTGACAAAAATCCGAAAAGAGATTATATAATACCGATTGTGGGTATTGTTCTTACCGCACTGTTTTTGGTTTATATCTCATTTAAATCGTATCCGATGGATTATGCGAAAGGCGAGCTTTTGGTCGATCCCAACAAGATGATGAAAGACGGCTTTAAGGATGCGGGAAGATTACTCGGTGTAACTGTTGCATGGTTCCTTGAAAGACGTTTCGTAAAGTTCTCTCTTGACGTATCTGTATCTCGTAAGGTTACAAGATGTTGTTTGGGAATTTTTATGATTATTTTGTACGAAAACGCATTAATACCGGCAATAACCGCGTTAAATGGCTCTTCTTGGATCAATTTCGGATTGACATTTTTTGAACTGATATTGCTTATGGTAATATACCCTCTTTGTTTTTCAAAGCTCGAATCGTTAAAATCCTCAAAACAAACTGCTGAGGCTTAAATTATAAATCGAATAAGACGATATATTTTTACTTATCTTATTTCGTTTAATTAAGAGGATTTTTATTATGAAAAAATTGGTTTCAATCTGACACAGATGTTGCAACCGTTCCGAATCGGAAAGCAGTAAAATGGAAGAAAGCGAAAATGAAAGTACATCTCAAAACAGCAAAACAGACGGTACATCAAAAGATGGATTGACCGAATCTTCTAAAATGAACGATACATCAATTGTATCTTCTGCATCAATTACAGCCGCTGTTGTTACAAGTAATAATAATTCAACAAACAATGTTGTTAATAATACTGTCAAAGATGATATATATGTCGGTACAGGTTCCGATTCCGATTCATATTTATTTTTTGCCTTGGTTCTGATTTTACTTTCTTCAACAGTTGTATGTGTATTTTCAAGGAAAAAGCAAAAAACAAAATAAATTTTAACTGATAATTCGTAACAGGCAAACAAATAATTTTGCCGTAAAAAAGACCGTTGACAAACCGTAAAAGGTGTAACTGTTGGCGGTCTTTTTATGCGGCTGTATTTTGAAAAACAATAATTCGGTATGTATTGAAATCGCTTTAAATTTATTATATAATACATAATTATGCAGGATAGTTTTGACCTAATGAGATAAATTGTCCGTTAGTCGCAGTGCCGACTTATTATTTCTTGACATAGGAGAGAGCTTATGTTACAATCAATTCAGTCGAATACAAAAAAGGATGATTATAACAATGGATTTAGATAGTAATGCACATTCGGTATTTTTGTTGTGTTACCATCTTGTGTTGGTGGTAAAGTATCGAAGAAGAGTTTTTGATGATGATATTTCAAAGAGGGCAAAGGAGATATTTGAGTATATATCTCCAAATTATAATATCACATTGCAAGAATGGAATTATGATGCCGACCACATACATATTATTTTTAAGGCGCACCCAAAAAGCGAAATAAGCAAATTTATTAATGCTTATAAAAGCGCAAGCAGTCGGTTGCTGAAAAAAGAATTTCCCGAAATAAAAACAAAACTATGGAAAGAAAACTTTTGGAGCCAGAGCTTTTGCCTATTGACAACAGGAGAAGCGCCGATAGAGGTTATTGAAAAATATATTCAAGGTCAAAACGAAAAAACGAATAAACCCTATAAATCCTGAACATATCCGATTTTATATTGATCCCTGATTTTACAAATATAAATCGGTTTATTATTACAAAGTTGAAAACATTATATATTATGATTGGAAGTGTCGGTTAATGATAGAAAAATATAAGCATTTGCTTGATAATGTCAAAAGAATCCATTTTGTAGGTATCGGCGGTTCGGGAATGTGTCCTCTGGCTGAAATTATGCACAGTGAGGGATTTGAAATTACCGGTTCGGATACCGCCGAATCGGATACGCTGATGAGGATACGTTCTTATGGTATTCCGGTAACAATGGGTCATTATCCCGAAAACGTTATAGGCGCCGATTTGGTTGTTTATACCGCAGCGGTAAAACCCGATAATCCGGAGCTTGTTTCCGCAAGAGAACATAATATTAATGTAATCGAACGTTCCGTAATGTTGGGTGCAGTTGTAGATAAATACAAAAAATCGGTTGCTGTAAGCGGAACACACGGAAAAACAACGACCACATCAATGATTACACAAATTTTTACAATGGCTAACTTTGATCCTACTGCGATAATAGGCGCAAAGCTGCCGTTTATCGGCGGTAACAGCCGTGTCGGAAAATCCGACATTATTGTATGTGAAGCGTGCGAATATGTAGATACGTTTTTGCGAATTTTTCCGTCGGTTTCCGTTATACTTAATGTTGACGAGGATCATCTTGATTATTTTGGTACGCTTGAAAGGATTATGCAGTCATTTACATCTTTTGCAAACCAAACATCATCTCTGGTCATATTTAACGGGGACGATGCGAATACACAAAAATGTATTGACAATATGTTCAAAAAGGGACAGAAAATTGTTACCTTTGGTTTTGGTGAAAACAACGATTTCCGTGCAGTAATTACAGGCGAATCCTCGGTATGTGACGGGTTTGATATTATATACAAGGGCAAGAAGCTGACCTCAATACAACTGAAAGTACCGGGTAAATATAATGTTATGAATGCTCTTGCAGCCGCTGCGACAACAATATCTATGGGCGTTCCTCCCGAACAGGTAAAAACAGCCCTTGCCGAATTTAGCGGTGCGCACAGACGTTTTGAGATTCTCGGAAAATTTAACGGAATTACGGTTGCCGATGATTTTGCACATCATCCAACGGAGTTGAAAGCAACACTTACGACCGCTATGAGTATGGGGTATAAAAATGTATGGGCGGTTTTCCAACCCCATACATTTTCAAGAACATATATGTTTTTGAATGAATTTGCGGAGGTACTTTCGATTGCGGATCATACTGTTCTTTCCGAGATACTTCCCGTTAGAGAAACAAATACGCAGAACATTTACGCAAAAGACCTTGCGGAAAAAATTGACGGTTGCGTGTGGTTTAAAACCTTTGAGGAAATTGCGGATTATGTTACAAAAATGGCAAAACCCGGGGATCTCATAATTACAATCGGAGGCGGAAACGTCTATATGTGTGCCGATATGATTATGAACAGACTAAACGGTCAATAATTCTTATATTTACAAATTAAGGTTGTGATGTAAAAATTGAACAAGAGATTAAAATTGTACGGATTTAACAATCTCACAAAAACCCTGAGTTTTAATATTTATGATGTTTGTTATGCAAAAACCGAACGCGAACAAAAGGATTATATCGCATATATTGACGAACAGTATAACTCGGAAAGATTAACAAATATTTTGTGTCAGGTTACCGAAATGATAGGTGCGACCGTACTGAATATTTCAAAGCAGGATTATGATCCTCAGGGTGCAAGTGTGACGTTGCTTATTTCCGAAAAGGGACTGCCCGAACGTGTCGACGAATCGTGCAACTTAGGCAGTTATGTTATGAGCCGCTCAAAAGAAATTGCGGCTCATCTCGACAAAAGTCACGTTACGGTTCATACCTATCCTGAATATCATCCGGATAATGCAATTGCTACCTTTCGCGTGGATATTGACGTTTCAACGTGCGGTACCATTTCACCTCTTAATACTCTTGATTTTTTAATCGACAGCTTTGATTCCGACATAATAACGATAGATTACAGAGTACGGGGCTTTACGAGAGATACAAGCGGAAAAAAATTGTTTATTGACCATAAGATAACGTCCATTCAGGATTATATCAAGGACGAAACACTTAAAAGATATGATACGGTCGATATAAATGTATATCAGGCAAATATATTTCATACACAGTTGCTTATAAAAGAACTTGAACTGCAAAACTACCTGTTTAAGACCGATGTATACGAAATACCGCCTATGGAAAGGCTTGCGATTTCAAACAGTTTAAGACGTGAAATGATAGAAATATTCAGCGGTTCAAATGTTTATGAATGAGGGTGAAAAATGAGGCTTTCACAAGAAAATGCGCCTATTTATGAAGCATTGCGCGAATACAGGGAAAACAGGATAGTTTCGTTTGATGTACCGGGTCATAAACAAGGTAAAGGTAATCCTGAGCTTACGGAATTTTTGGGAAAGTCTTGTATGAGCGTTGATGTCAACTCAATGAAGCCCCTCGATAATTTGTGTCATCCCGTAAGCGTAATAAAACAGGCTGAAGAACTTATGGCAGACGCATTTGGAGCTTCTCATGCCTTTTTTATGGTCAACGGAACATCAAGTGCCGTACAGGCTATGATTATGAGCGTGTGCAAACGTGGAGATAAAATTATAATGCCGAGAAACGTACACAGAAGCAGTATAAATGCTTTGATAGTGTGCGGAGCAGTTCCCGTTTATGTAAATCCCGGAGTAAACAAACAGCTCGGAATACCGCTGGGAATGTCTGTAGATTCGGTAAAAGAGGCTATACAAAAAAATCCGGACGCCAAAGCAATTATAGTAAATAATCCTACATATTACGGCGTCTGTTCAAATTTGAGAGAAATAGTTAAGATAGCACACAAGGCAGGAATGAAGGTTCTTGTTGATGAAGCTCACGGTACGCATTTTTATTTTGGAGATTATATGCCTTTGTCGGCAATGAGCGTGGGTGCCGATATGTCTTCGGTAAGTATGCACAAAACGGGCGGTTCTTTAACTCAAAGCTCGGCTTTGCTTTTGGGTAAAAATGTTTCTGAAGGATATGTCAGGCAAATAATAAACCTTACGCAAACGACAAGCGCTTCGTACCTGCTGCTTTCATCGCTTGATATATCAAGAAAAAATCTTGCGTTAAACGGCAAAGAGATTTTTCAAAAGGTTACTTCTCTTGTAGGATACGGTATAAGCGAAATCAATAAAATCGGCGGTCTTTATGCTTTCTCAAGAGAGCTTATAAACGGCGATGACATATTTGACTTTGACCCTACAAAAATTTCTGTTCATACAAGAGATATAGGACTTGCTGGTATAGAGGTTTACGATATTCTTCGTGATAAGTACAATATACAGATTGAATTTGGCGATATAGGTAATATATTGGCAATCGTTTCGGTAGGTGACAGGATCCTTAATATCGAAAGACTTATTTCCGCACTTTCGGAAATAAAAAGAAGATATTCAAAGGATCCGGCCGGTATGCTTGAACACGAATATATCGAGCCTGTTGTTGTTTGTTCTCCACAAGAGGCATTTTACTCTGATAAGAAACAGGTTCCGCTTGACCTTGCTCTCGGAAAAGTATGTGCGGAATTTGTAATGTGCTATCCGCCCGGTATTCCCATTCTTGCTCCCGGAGAGCTTGTTACAAAAGAGGCTCTTGAACATATCAAATATGCAAAAGTTAAAGGCTGTAATCTTACGGGTGCGGAAGATATGAATACTGAAAAACTGAATATATTGACAGACTAAGAGGTGAGATGTTTGAAACGTAAAAGATTTTACTATACGGATCAATCGTTTAACTATAATGATTTGATTATATTTTGTGCAGTAATAATGATGAATATTGCATTGATGATAGTTTCATTTATATTTAGTCAAACTGATCCCTCTGATTATATTGTTGATATTACTGCAACTACACTTTTATTTATTTTCAATGTACCCGCAATAGTTCACTTCACATTCAAAGCAGTAAAGATGTATTTATTTCGTAGGAAATTAATGTATTTTATGGCCAACGGAAAAAAGTTTCGTGCCAAAATAATTGACGAACAATTAGGGGAACCGTTATATGAGTCGGAAATCTTTACAGTTGATACCTACCACCCCAAAGTAAAATTTTACGATTCATCTGTTGGGAAAGAAATAACTCTCACCTCCGAGTTTCCGATTTGTGCTTCATTTCGTGATGCACTCTCATCGGATATGGTTACAATATATGTTATCGACGGTATCTTTATTATCAGTGATTTTTCTCCTGCATATACAGAGGAATATTCTCTTAGCAGGCGTACCTTAAAAGGAAGCGAAACGGAAGAGTTAATTGAGAAAATGGACAGGAAAGTGCTGATAATATATTCGGTAGCTGCTGTAATTGTATTGCTCCTTATGTTAGCATTAAAAATCACGGCTCATTGGGTTTTTACATAATTATATGTAAAACTTGCTGAAAGCTCGCTGTTTTTCCTATAATAGATTAACGAGCAGTTGATTTTCGGATTCAATAACGGCTTGCCGATATTTACACTTATTTGAAAGGAGTCGGTTTTTTGGAAATGTGGTACACAGAGGAACAAACACAAAATGTTCGTTTCTCGATTCGTTGCAATAAACAAAAATACTCCGCTCAGTCGGATTTTCAAAGAATAGAAATTTTTAATACTCCCGAATTTGGTGATGTTCTTGTCCTTGACGACAGGATAATGCTTACTCAAAAAGATGAATTTATTTATCACGAAATGATTACGCATATTCCTATGGCGACAAATCCGGATATAAAAAATGTTTTGGTAATAGGTGCGGGTGACGGAGGAACAGTAAGGGAATTAACACGATATAAAACGATTGAAAACATTGATATGGTTGAAATCGACAGAATGGTCGTTGATGCCTGCAAGGAATTTTTACCCACCGTGTCGTCAAAACTCAGCGATCCTCGTGTCCATATATATATAGACGACGGATTGAGATTTGTCAGGAATGTGGATAATAAATATGATCTTATTATTGTTGACTCAACCGACCCGGTAGGTCCGGGAGAAGGTCTTTTTACAACAGAATTTTACGGAAACTGTTACAAGGCTCTTAACGGATGCGGTATTCTTGTAAATCAACACGAAAGTCCGTTTTACAGGGTTTACGCAAAAGCAATGAAACAGGCACACAAAAAAATTATAGAATTTTTCCCCGTGTATAAGGTATATCAGGCTCATATACCGACATATCCGTCGGGACACTGGCTGTTTGGCTTTGCTTCAAAAAAATATCATCCGATTAAGGATCTTGATGAGGGTAAATGGAACCGACTCGGTATAGACACAAATTATTACAACACAAGGCTCCACAAAGGCTGTTTTTATTTGCCTACCTATGTTACGAAACAGCTTATGGAGGGTGAATAAATTTTATCGTAAAACGGAGGACTAAAAATGGGAAAAGCTCTGATTATCGGCGCCGGAGGCGTTGCAAGCGTCTGTGTACACAAATGCTGTCAAAATTCAGATGTGTTTGAGGAAATATGTATTGCGAGCAGAACAAAATCAAAATGTGATGCACTGAAGGAGAAACTCAGCGGCGGCAAAACTAAAATATCAACAGCACAAGTCAATGCGGACAATGTTGATGAACTGACGGCTCTTATAAAAAAATTTAAGCCAGATGTTGTTATAAATCTTGCCTTACCGTATCAAGATTTGACAATAATGGACGCTTGTCTTGCAACAGGGGTTAATTATGTTGATACCGCAAATTATGAACCGCCGGATACCGCAAAGTTTGAATATAAATGGCAGTGGGCGTATAGAGAAAAATTTGAAAATGCCGGAATCACCGCTCTTTTGGGCAGCGGTTTTGATCCGGGTGTTACGGGAGTTTTCAGCGCATACGCAATGAAACACGAATTTGACGAAATAAATTATATTGATATACTCGATTGTAATGCCGGAGATCACGGTTATCCTTTTGCAACAAATTTCAATCCTGAAATCAATATCCGTGAGGTTTCTGCAAAGGGAAGTTATATAGAAAACGGAAAATGGGTCGAAACCGAACCTATGGAAATTAAAAGGGTTTACAATTTCCCGATGATAGGGGAAAAAGATATGTATTTGCTGCACCACGAGGAACTTGAATCTCTTGCGGTCAATATTAAAGGCATTAAGCGTATACGTTTCTTTATGACATTCAGTCAAAGTTACCTTACACATCTTAAATGCCTCCAGAATGTCGGTATGACCTCAATAGAGCCTATCGAATTTGAGGGTAAAAAAATAGTTCCTTTGCAATTTCTTAAAGCTGTACTTCCGGACCCTGCTTCACTTGGACCGAGAACCAAAGGAAAAACAAATATCGGTTGTATATTTATCGGCAAAAAAGACGGTAAAGACAAAAAATATTATCTTTATAATGTATGCGACCACAGCGAATGTTATAAAGAAGTGGGTTCACAGGCTGTTTCTTATACCACAGGTGTGCCTGCAATGATCGGGGCGTCTATGCTGCTTACCGGCAAATGGAACAAACCCGGCGTACATAATATAGAGGAGTTTGATCCTGATCCTTTTATGGAAGAATTAAATAAATTCGGTCTGCCGTGGAATGAAAGTTATGATCCTGATACGGTAGAATAATACAGTCGATTAAAATAAACAGTGTCGTTATGTCACTGTTTATTTTTAAATTATTATATATAATTGAGGTATTTAATTATGTATGAATTTGACAAGCTGCTTTCGCTTCCAACTCCATGCTATGTAATAGACGAGAACGCATTGATTAAAAATCTCGAAATTCTTAAACAGGTCGAGAGTGAAACAAACTGCCATATCCTTTTGGCTCAAAAAGCATTTTCGGCTTATCATGTTTACCCGCTTATTTCAAAATATATAAGCGGAACAACATCAAGCGGTCTGTATGAAGCGAGATTGGCATACGAGGAAATGGGGGAGAAACAAATACATTGTTTTTCTCCGGCTTATAAAGATAATGATTTTGCGGAACTTTTAAAAATATGTGATCATATAGTGTTTAATTCATTTTCACAATGGAAACATTTCAGAGAGATTGCTTTAAAATCAAAAAATATAAAATTCGGTCTTAGAATAAACCCCGAATATTCGGAAATTAAAACCGATATATACGATCCATGTTCCGCAAACTCAAGACTTGGTATCACTCTTGAAAATTTTGAGGAAAACGAACTTGACGGCATAAGCGGACTGCATTTTCACACTATGTGCGAACAAGGTGCCGATGTTCTTGAACGAACCCTTGAAGTTGTAGAACAAAAATTCGGAAAATATCTTTATGATATGGAATGGATAAATTTCGGCGGCGGTCACCATATTACAAAACCCGATTACAACGTAAAAAAACTCATAGACTGCATTAATCGCATAAAGAACAAATATAACGTACAGGTTTATATTGAACCGGGGGAAGCGGTTGCACTAAATGCCGGCTACCTTGTAACTTCTGTACTTGATATTGTAAAAAACAATATGAATATTGCAATAGTTGATACATCGGCGGCCTGTCATATGCCCGATGTTTTGGAAATGCCTTACAGACCGTATATAATAAATTCCGATGAAGCGGATATTCTTAAATACACTTACAGACTCGGTGCTCCGACGTGTCTTGCGGGTGATATAATAGGTGATTACTCATTTGATTACCCTCTTAAAACAGGGGATAAACTTATTTTTACGGATATGTCCATATATTCTATGGTAAAAAACAATACTTTTAACGGTATGCCTTTACCGTCTATTTATCTTTTTACCGCAAACGGTGATATTAAATTATTGAAAAAATTCGATTACAGCGATTTTAAAAGACGGTTATAAAAACCGTTTCGGTAAATCGCTTAATAATTTTATCTTCGGGAGGCACAATAAAGCAAATGATTTCAAATTTTCACACACATACATACAGATGCCTGCACGCTTTCGGTACGGATGAAGATTATACTGCCGAAGCAATAAAACAACACATAAAAGAACTTGGATTTTCTGACCATGCTCCGTTTCCCGATAGGGATTTCGGGTACCGTATGCAATATAACGAACTTGAAGAATATATAAAAGCGATCGAGCAGTCAAAAGAAAAACATAAAGAGGAAATTTTAATTTATAAAGGGCTGGAGATAGAGTATATTCCGATATATGAAAATTATTACCGTGAATTGCTGGAAGAAAAAGGTTTGGACTATTTGGCTCTCGGTGAGCATATATATATGGGTTCGGACGGAAAACTTAAAAACATATTTTATGCGAAATCGACGGAGAATTATAAGGAATATGCTTTGAGCGTATGTGAGGCTATTGAAACCGGATTATTTAGATATGTTGCACATCCTGACGTAATGTTTGCGAATTATTTAAAATGGGACAGTAACTGCGAAAAGGCGGTAAGTCTTATTGTCGAATGTGCAGAAAAAAATGATGCCATACTTGAATACAACGCAAACGGTATACGAAAAGGAATCGAAATATTTCCCGACGGCAGTCGTTATCCTTATCCGCACAAATATTTTTGGGAAGCGGTAAAAGATAAAGGCATAAGGGTTATTATAGGGTCTGACTGTCACGCACCGGAACAGATAAACGATAAATTTGTTAAAGCCGCTGAAAATTCGGCAGCGAAAATGGGACTTAATGTTATTGAATCTATTTTTTAACCTAAATGGGCAAGAAGTCCCCCGCCTCTAAGGCGGTGGGATGAATTGCCCGTCAGCCGTAAGGCTGA
>CANQBK010000003.1 GCA_947589485.1 uncultured Clostridia bacterium
GAACCCACGCAAGGGGTTCCCCGTAAACAATAAGTTTTTGTCTTTGTTAATGATAGTTAAGGGCTCCGCCCTTAAAAACCCGCCAAAGGCTCCGGCGCAGTGCCTGCGCCCTCAATTCGCGTTGTCGTTCGCTCCGCTCACTCTTAACTCAAACAACAAATGCTTCCACGCGGCATAAGTTAATATTATTGAAAATGATAGTTAAGGGCTCTGCCCTTAAAAACCCACCAAAGGCTCCGGCGCAGTGTCTGCGCCGAAACTTTTGACTATGGGTACAATAGCTAATAATAAATTTTTTGACCGCTCCATTGACGTTTTCGTCAAAGGAACGGTCATTGAAATGTATACGTTACATATACACAATTATTTTATTTACCGAGATAAGCCGCACCAATCAGTCCTGCATCATTTCCAAGACTGCAAAGACAAACTTGTGTTTGACGTAAATTATGCTTTGTGTATCTCTCCGCTTCAACAATTTTGCGTATCGGCTCAATAAGAAGTTCTCCCTCACGGCTTACGCCTCCGCCAATACACAAAATCTCAGGCTGAAATATATTTATAATATTAACAATACCACAGCCAAGATAACTTATATATGTATCCACAATTGTCTTGCCCACGGGACAGCCCTGACGCATTGCGTCAAATGCCGTGCGTCCCGTAATATTATTAAAATCACCGTTTACCATTTGGGTAATTATAGTGTTCTTATTATACGGACTTGACACTGCCTCTTTTGTCATATTGATAAGTCCCGTAGCAGATGAGTACGCTTCCCAACAGCCGTTCCTGCCGCACGAACACGGACGGCCGCCGTGTTGTATAACCATGTGACCAAGCTCTGCACCTGCATAATTCGAGCCGCTGTAAATCATACCGTCAATGATAATGCCGCCGCCTACGCCTGTACCCAAAGTTATAACAACCGCATCGTTGGCTTCTTTTGCTGCGCCTACAAGAAACTCACCGTAAGCCGCTGCATTTGCGTCGTTTTCCACAAATACATCAACCCCAAGGCGCTCTTTCATCATCTTAACTATTTCCCAGTTATGGAAATTAAAATTGTTTGCAAATTCAATAATGCCTGTCGCACCATTGACAGCACCCGGCGCACCAATACCAACAAAACCTATGTCGTTCTTTGTAAGATTTGCGCTTTCAAGTGCCTTTAAAGCAACCGCCGCCATATCGTCACATATTTCTTCCTGACTGCGCGGCGCATTTGTTTTGCAGCTCGCCTTTACTATAATCGTACCGTCTCCGTCAACAACACCTGCAACAATATTTGTGCCGCCAAGGTCTATTCCAAGATAATACATAAATTCAATGTCCTCCCATAAAATTATCGTTAAGGACATTATATCATATTGCACAATTTTTTGAAAGCAAAAAAAATATTTTTTTAAAATTTGTAAATTTGTACAATCAGGAGTACAACAAAATAGTAAATATGACCACAAATATCAATAAAAAGATAAAATTAATTATTTCACATAAAATACAGGTGCTATTTGTGATATTTCCCGTTATGAATAATTTGAAAAGCACGGTAAATCTGCTCGCATAACATTACTCTTGCGAGTCTGTGCGGAAACGTCATTTTTGACATTGACATACGAATATCCGACATTGCCTTTATTTCGGGCGAAAGTCCCCACGAGCCGCCTATAATAAACACAATATTTCCGAAACCGTTTACCGCAAAATTTTCAAGCTCCAAGGCAAATTCTTCCGAGCTTTTTTGTTTTCCCTCAATACACATCGAAACAATTTTTGCGCCGTTTGGAATTTTAGCGGCAATACGTTTACCCTCTTTGGCAACGATATTTTCAATATTTGTTTTCGACATATTTTCGGGCGCTCTTTCCTCGTCAACCTCTATTACGGAAAAATTACATAAAGACTTCATTCTTTTTGCATATTCCGCACAAGCGTCTTTCCAATATTTGTCTTTAAGGTTACCCACACAAATTAAGGTAATGTTAAGCATAACTGCACCTCAATATATTATTGAACCGCTCAAATTCGCAACAGGCGCAACGGAAAGCATAAAATCAATATCTTGTTTCATTCCGTTTTGCTCCAAAGCGCACAGCGATGCTCTTAAAGCAAGGTCGGGAATATTATTCTCACGGCTCAAATGTGCAAGCACCAAACGTGTTGTACCGCTTTTAACAAGCTCGACGGCCTCATCGGCGGCGGTTTCGTTCGACAAATGACCTATATCCGATAAAATACGTTTTTTCAGTACATAAGGATATACGCCGCATTGAAGCATACCTACATCGTGGTTCGACTCAAGCACAACGGTATCACAACCTGTAAGGGACTTTTTTATTTCTTCGGACAAATATCCTGTATCCGTTGCAAACGCCGTTTTGCGCCCGTCATTTCCCTCAACAACATATCCGAAACCCTCACGGCAATCGTGAGATATGCGGAACGGTTTTATATACATACCCGCCGCCTCTGTTCCGTTTACGTCGATCGGTGAAATATCCGTTTTACTGTTTATAAGGTTTTTTTCCGAGAGCGCCTCAATCGTACCCAAAGACGAAAACACCTTTATGTTATGTCTTGACGAAAGCACTCTCAGGCCTTGAATATGGTCGCTATGCTCGTGCGTAACAAAAATAGCTTTTACATTCTTAATGTCAAGACCATTTTCTTTCAAAGAATTTTCCACTTGCTTTGCGCTCTTGCCCGCATCAATAAGAATACCTTCTTCGGAAGAACCTATATAATAGCTGTTGCCCGAACTCCCACTGAACAGAGGGCACAATCTTGTCATAATTTTTCATTCCTTGTTTTAGATATACAACGGCACGGAAAACGCCGTTTCCGTACATTTTCCGCAGCGTACCGTCATAAATTATGCTGTATGAACCATAGGGTCGTCCGAATAAATACGTTTTATATCCGCACCCAGCGCAGCAAATTTTTCAACCACTTCTTCGTATCCGCGCTCAATGTGCTGAATATCTTCAATATAGGTGGTTCCCCTTGCCGCCAAAGCCGCAATAATCATTGCCGCTCCCGCACGGAGGTCGGTAGCTTTGACAGGTGCGCCTATAAGCTCTTTTACACCCTCAATAACCGCAATTTTTCCGTTTACCGATATTTCGGCGCCCATTCTTTTAAGCTCCTCAACATAACGGAAACGGTTGTCCCATACAGCCTCGGTCACTATGCTGGTACCGTCCGCAATTGACAGTAATGCGGCAATTTGCGGCTGCATATCCGTCGGGAATCCCGGGTGCGGCATCGTCTTTACGTTGCAGCGTTTAAGCGTTCCGCTTCTGCGAATACGAACGGAATCTTCGTATTCGTCAACCCTTACTCCCATCTCTCTCAGTTTTGCGGTAATTGACTCCAAATGCTTTGTAATAACATTCTGAATCAATACATCTCCGCCGGTTGCAGCGGCAGCCACCATATATGTACCTGCCTCGATTTGGTCGGGAATAATCGAGTATACTGTACCGGTAAGATGCTTTACACCGTTAATTTTTATTACGTCCGTACCGGCTCCCCTTATATCGGCTCCCATAGAGTTAAGGAAGTTCGCAAGGTCGACTATATGCGGTTCTTTTGCGGCATTTTCTATTATTGTAAGTCCCTGCGCCTTTACAGCCGCAAGCATTATATTTACGGTTGCACCGACAGAAACGACGTCAAGATAAATATGTTCACCTGTCAAGCGTTTCGCCTTTACATTTATCATACCGCCGACAACACTATGCTCGGCTCCGAGCAGTGCAAAACCTTTAAGATGCTGGTCAAGCGGTCTTACTCCAAAATCGCAGCCTCCGGGCAGAGCAACCTCCGCTTCGGAAAATTTTCCGAGCAAAGCGCCCATAAGGTAACTTGACGCCCTCATGTGTCTTACCATATCATAATCCGCAACAGGCGTGCGGATATACGTCGGGTCGATTTCAAGAGTTGATTTATTTATACGGTTAACCTTTGCCCCCATTTGATGAAGAATTATTGCCATCAGGTTAACATCCATTATATTCGGTATATTTTCTATACGGCATATCCCGTCGGACAAAATAACAGCCGGAATTATGGCTACCGCCGCATTTTTTGCTCCGCTGATCTGTACTTTTCCGTTAAGTCTTCTGCCGCCGTTAACAACGATTTTTTCCAAATCAAACACTCCTCATAATTCTGTTGTATGAGTTAAAAAGAATGACATAAATATTTATCAAATACACATTGCAATATAAACACATTTCAAAACACAAAATCGCATTTAAAGCATTTTGTGTAAGGTGTACTAATTTTTTTAAAATTTTAATGCAAAAAATAAAATTCAATCTTGAGTTATGATAATACAAAGAAAGCCCATTGTCAATACGAAAATCACCTTTATAACATAATTATCATTCATAAAAATGATTTTCGGGAAATTTTAGTATGCTTTAACAAAGAACAATTGTTTATATTTTTAACCCGTATTAACTGTATACAAAAGAATTATTCAGCCGAATAAAATTCGTACAACGCGCGGTAGGTTTCATAAACATCGAGCTTTGAAACAATCTCAAATGGTGCGTGCATTGAAAGGACCGGTACTCCCAAGTCCACAACGTCGGCATTAAGGTTGGCAACATATTTTGCAATGGTACCGCCGCCGCCGCCGTCAACCTTGCCAAGCTCGCCTGTCTGCCAAACAACGCCGGCACCGTCGAGAACTTTTCTGATATACGCCATATACTCAGCCGAAGCGTCCGACGTTCCGTACTTTCCGCCGCTGCCCGTATATTTTGTTATAACGGCTCCCTTATTGATATAGGAAGAATTGTTTGCCTCGTATGCAGAAGCATAGGTCGGGTCAAACGCGGCGTTTACATCGGCTGACAAACATAAAGATTTTGACATAACGTGGCGCGGCTCTTCCCCGTCCGCCTTTGCCAAATCCGAAATAAAATCAACCACATACGTCGATTTCATACCGGTATTGCCGTCGCTGCCGATTTCCTCACGGTCGGTAAGGACAGTTACTGTTGTTTTTTCGGGAGCTTCAACATTGAGCGAAGCCATAAGCGCGGGATAAGCACAAACCTTGTCGTCATGACCGTATGCGCCTATCATACTTTTGTCAAACCCTATGTCCCTTGCCTTAAATGAAGGAACCATCATAAGCTCGGCGGATAAAAAGTCATCTTCCGTCATACCGTACTTTTCAAATATTATATTCATTATATTGAGCTTAACGTTCTCGCTTTCTTCGTCCGAGTTAAACGGCAAACTGCCGACAAGAACATTAAGATCCTCACCCGTAAACGCCTTTACCATAGGCTTTGACATCTGCTCCGAGGCAAGGTGCGGCAGAAGATCTGTAACCGTAAAGCAGGGATCGTCCTCGTCCTCTCCCACGGCTATGTTTACCGTACTTCCGTCCTTCATTGCGACAACGCCGTGCAGGGAAAGCGGAACAGCCGTCCACTGGTATTTTTTTATTCCGCCGTAATAGTGTGTTTTAAACATCGCAAGATCACTGCTTTGATAAAGCGGATTCGGTTTAAGGTCAAGCCGAGGGGAGTCTATATGGGCTATTCCCAGCTTCACTCCGTCTTTGGTTCCGTTTTTGCCGATAACGGCAAGAATAACCGCTCTTCCCCGATTATTTACATAAACCTTGTCGCCCGGCTTATATGATTTATTGTAATCATATTCCGTAAATCCGGCGTCCTTTGCTTTTTTTATTGCAAACGCAACGGCTTCACGTTCGGTTTTCGCATTGTTAAGAAAACATTTGTAGCCCTCGCAAAACTCATATACCTTTTTCATTTTTTCGGGATCAGTGCTGTTTGTCTTATTTTGTTTTTTTGCAAACAGCTTTTCTTTCAACCTTTGGGCAGAATTTTTCTCTTCATCAATTTTTGACATTGCTATCATCCTTTCAGATACTGAATATATAATTTCATAAACTGTTTCAGTCCTAAAACCGCCGTAAACAAAAACCGAGCCGAAACAAGGAATTGTCAAAAGCAAAGGTTTTATAAGACTTACCGTAAATGTGAACTATCCGTTGTATAAAGCAGCCTAATCAGCGGCAGCCTTATTTTTTCAATTATTTTTTGTTTCAAAATAAATTTTGTTATAGGCGCTTTCGCTCTGCATAACTGTTTTGCGGTAGTTGTCGGTTTCGGGATAGGGGACCTTTTTCAACGTCTTTCCGTCGTCCGAATATTCATCGCTGCCGAGCCAATTATCAACATTTCCGACTCCTGCATTGTAGGCGCAAAGCACTGTTGCCTCGTCCTCGTACATATCCGAAAGTATAGACAAAATATGTACTCCGTAATCTATGTTTATATCGGGGTCGGTCAAATCCTCAAAGGTATAATTGTTTTCATCTTTATAAAACGTTTGGAGCCATATAAACGTATCGTTAGTTATCTGCATAAGACCCACGGCACCGGCGTTTGATTCCGCTTCGGGGTCAAAGCCGCTTTCCGTTTTTATTACCGAATATATAAGAGCCTTTGGCACATTGTACTTTTCGGACGCCTTATTTATACAGTCCTCATATTTTATAGGATATGTTGAATACAGATAATTGTTGTATGCTTTTTTTAAAATAAAGGCACTAAGCGTTACAATAGCAAAAACCGCCGCAATACTTATAACAGTCTTTATATACTTTTTCATTTCTGACCTCTTGTTTGCATTAATTTATCAATAATACCTAACGTCTGTTTTTCTATTACATTTATCGGCATTGAGCCGTCAATGACAAAATCAGCTTTTTCACGGTAATAGCTCTCATCAAATTGGGCATTTATTCTCAGCATTGCATCGTGTTCGTCAAGTCCGTCACGGTTTATAATACGCGTCAATCTTGTTTTCAGCGGCGCGGTAACGGCAATAACACTGTCGCACAACCTTTCGCCGCCGCTTTCAAAAAGCTGAGGCGCATCAAATATTATAATATCATATTTTTCCGATTGATACAATAAAATATATTCTTTTACACGATTTATTATCCACGGGTGGACAGCGCTGTTCAGAAGATTTGTTTTTTCTCTTGAGGCAAACGCCTTTCGGGCGAGCAGCTTTCTGTTACAGCTTCCGTCGTCATTTATTATTTCACTGCCGAAAATTTCGGCAAGCCTTTCCAAACATTCGGAACCGGCGGCAAGAGCCTCTCTTGAAACTGAATCCGCATCAATAACCTTTACTTTGTACGAAAGACGGGTTATCAGCTCGGATACCGTACTTTTACCGGCACCCGTCTGTCCCGTTATTCCTATTACTTCAGCCTTCAAGATTGGTCACCTCAAAACCCGCAGCACGAATTATCCTGTTGTATATGGCAAGCTCCTCTCCCTCCGTACCGGGACAATGTGCATATACCGTCTTAAAACCGTATTCGTCCGCCTTACGCAGCGACGAAAAAAGTTTTCGCGCCTGTGTGTCGTAGTCATTCGACCGTCCCACAGAAATATAAGGAATCGTGATATTTTCAATTTCCTCATCGTAACACAAAACAGCGGCATTTTTGTCAACTTGCTTGTTAACATACTTACAGAACAGTTCTCTGCCGCCCTTAAGAAGTATAACATTTGCTTTTGGCGAATAATGTTTATATTTCATACCGGGACTTGCCGCTTTTTTATCAGCACCGAGGGGATTTATTACCGCATCGTCCACAATAACCTCTCCGATTGTTTCCCTTAGCTGTTCAACGGTTATTTTCCCAGGACGCAGCAATCTCGGCGTACTGTCCGCAAGGGTTATCACGGTAGACTCTACGCCGACGTCACATTCTCCGCCGTTTAAAATCGCATCAATTCTGCCGTTCATATCGTCAAAAACGTGTTGAGCGTTGGTTGGGCTGGGGCGCCCCGAACGATTTGCCGACGGAGCCGCAAGCGGCGACGAAAGTTTTATAAGCTGCCTTGCCGTTATGTTTGACGGACAGCGCACGGCAACCGTATCAAGACCCGCGCTCACCTCGTCAGGTACCAAGTCCGACTTTGGAAGTATAACCGTAAGCGGACCGGGCCAAAACTTCTTTGCAAGCGTCCTTGCTTTTTCCGGAAAATCGGAAACAAGCATATTGATTTGTGAAGTATCCGCAATATGTATAATCAACGGATTGTCCGCCGGTCTGCCCTTTGCCTTAAAAATTTTAGACACGGCTTTGCCGTTAAGAGCGTCTGCGGCAAGTCCGTATACGGTTTCGGTGGGAATTGCGACAAGACCGCCTTTTTTTATTATATCCGCCGCCGTTTCAATATCATCGGCGTTCAGCATTAATGTTTCCACAAGTATCATTCCTTTCTGTTTTGCGTCATACTCTTACGCAAAAGCTGCGTTTTCGGGAAACAACATTTTCAATCAAAACAAGACTTAAAATTTTTTGTATGACCGAAAACTAATATCTTTGCCTTTTTGTTTCTCCGTGTTTATCTTCTTCGCTGCCCGTGTTATAGAAACGTCCGCTTTCATCAACTGTTCCGTCGTAATATTCATCTGCGTAATTTTTCGGTGCGTCTTTCGGGACAATCGGCTTGTAAGACATTTCTTCCAAATTTTTATCAAAAAATCCGTTGTATCCGTCCTGAGCATCGGTAAACCTTTCTTCCGTTTCAAGCGGAGCGTCGGGTTTGAGCTTGGGCTCGACCTTATACACTCCCATGTGGTAAAGCACAATTTCACAGAATCCGATAAACTGCTTTCTCATCAAAATAATTATTAATACGGCACAAACAACAGCCACGCCAAAGATACCGATAATTGCGACGCCTTTGGGTTTCATATCGCAATTTTCCACGTTTACGGCAATACGGCAAAGACGGCTGTCGACCGTATCATAATCCTCCTTGTCCATCTTGGAAAAAGGAATCAGGTTTTCTGCGTTTCCGCGATATATATTATTGTTATAGTATTTATCGGGGTCAATTTCGTCTGACATATCATCTACGGCAGACTTAAACAATTCAGTGTACATTTCATCGTCAATATTTTCCGTTTCGCCGTCATACTCAATAGAGTAATTATTTCTGTTATCATTATACCGTCCAAGCTGTTCAATAAAAATTCCCTCATTTTTTTGCGAATCCGGGTAAAAAAGAACATACTTACTATCCTCGGTCTTTATTACATAATAACACTTTTCATTTACAGTAACACTTCCTACAACGTCGTCTATTCTTCCGCTTAATTTTGTACCCGGGTTCGATTGCGATAAGTTGCTCACCGTCCCATATTTGGGTTCGTTTCCTAACATTCCGAATCCGATATATAACGTATAAATCATAAAAGCTAAAATCAGCATTGCCAAAATCGCTTTAAAGACCTGCCAACCGCTGGCTGCAATAAAACTGCTTCTTTTCATACTTGAAATTTCTCGCTTTCATTACTATGGGCCCTGTCAAACGCAATAAGTGCGTCTGTTATTTCGTCAAAATTTCCGTTAAGTATATCATCTATTTTGTAAAGCGTCAAGCCTATTCTGTGGTCGGTAACTCTGCCCTGCGGATAGTTATAGGTTCTTATTCTTTCACTGCGGTCGCCTGTTCCGACTTGAATTGACCTTTCCTTGGAAATTTCACTGTTTTTACGTTCCCGTTCGGCTTTTAAAAGGCGGGACCTTAATACCCTCATTGCCTTATCCTTGTTTTTGTATTGGCTCCTCTCATCTTGACATTCCACAACCAACCCTGTCGGCAAATGTGTAATTCTTATGGCGGATTCCGTTTTGTTTATATGCTGTCCTCCTGCGCCGCTTGAACGGTAGGTATCTATTTTTAAATCGGCGGGATTTATATTGACCTCAACCTCCTCCGCCTCAGGCAGCACGGCAACCGTCACCGTAGACGTATGTATTCTTCCCTGCGTTTCGGTTTCCGGTACACGCTGCACCCTGTGTACGCCGCTCTCATATTTTAATCGAGAGTAAGCGCCGTCGCCGGTAACCATAAAGGAAATCTCCTTAAATCCGCCAAGCTCGGTTTCGTTCGCATTAATTATCTCCGTTTTATAGTTGTGCTTTACCGCATACATACTGTACATTCTGTACAATACGGCGGCAAAAAGTGCAGCCTCCTCGCCTCCCGCACCTCCTCTTATTTCCACGATAACATTTCTGTCGTCATTTGGGTCTTTTGGCAGAAGAAGCTCTTTAAGCTCCGAAGCAGTTTGTTCTTTCCTTTTTCTTATTTCCGCCAGCTCCTCCGAGAGCATAGCGTTCAGTTCTTTGTCCGAGCCGCTCTCATAAAGCAGCTTTTTTGTTTCGTCCTCGTCGGAAAGCTCTTTTTTGTATTCACGGTATTTAAGAGCGACCGGCTCGACGGATTTATATTCTTTCATAGTTTCGGTGTAAAGCGTCGGCGACGACATAACAGACGGGTCGCACAGCTTTTCCGAAAGCTCCTCATATCGTTTTAAAAAAACTTCAATCTTTTCAAACATATTTTTCTCCCAATTTTTATGGAAACCGATTTTACACGGCGGCTGCTGTTTTCTTAAACATCTGTCGGCGCAGTTTTTCCGCCCGTGCCGTCCCATTCTTTCCTTATAACCTTTCGTATATTTTTTTCAGCTTTTGCACGGGGTATCATAACCTCACGACCGCATACGGTACAACGAATTTTAAAGTCCATACCCACGCGCAAAACATCAAACGTCTTATTGTTTTTTCCGCACGGATGCGGCTTTTTCATTTCTATAACATCACCAACACGAATATCCATACGATCCTCCGCAAAACTGCTTTGGCAGCTATTTTTTCAGTAACTGCAAACATTATAACACTCAAACAAATTTTTTACAAATAATTATTAAAAGAAAAAAACAAATTTATGTCTTGTATAATCTATAATATTGTGTTATACTTACTAAAGTATCTGCCCGTAGCACAATTGGATAATGCATCAGACTCCGACTCTGAAGATTGAGGGTTCAAATCCCCCCGGGCAGGCTCAGTCGGAACCGAGTTTTTCCCGTTTCCGTTAAAATCCATAAAACGGTTTAATGAGATCCGCACCAAATGCGTCCGTACTTTTCGGGCGTATTTTTTTGTCAAAAACACAATAAAATAAAACAAATACCTTGTACCCGATTTATGTTCAAAACATACCGAAAGGGTACAAGGTATTTGTAAATTACGCCCTCCGCCGAACGAAGATACAGCGGAGGGCATTACACATAAAAATCAATCCAAAAAATCTTTTAGCTTTTTGCTTCTGCTTGGGTGGCGCAGCTTTCGCAGTGCCTTTGCCTCAATTTGTCTTATACGTTCCCTTGTTACGTTAAATACCTCTCCGACTTCTTCAAGCGTTCTTGAACGTCCGTCCTCTAATCCGAAACGGAGTTTAAGAACACTTTCCTCTCTCGGAGTCAACGTGGAAAGAACGTCGCCGAGTTGTTCCTTTAAAAGGGTGTGCGACGCCGCATCTTGCGGTGCGGGCGCATCGTCGTCAGGAATAAAATCACCGAGGTGGCTGTCCTCCTCCTCGCCTATCGGGGTTTCGAGCGATACAGGCTCCTGAGCAACCCGCATTATCTCTCGCACCTTGTCCGTAGGCATATTAAGTACCGCCGAAATTTCCTCGGCAGTAGGCTCGTGTCCGTTTTGGTGAAGAAGCTGGCTCGATACCTTTTTAACTTTATTTATGGTTTCAACCATGTGTACGGGTATCCTTATGGTCCTTGCTTGGTCCGCTATTGCACGGGTAATAGCCTGACGTATCCACCACGTTGCGTAAGTGGAAAATTTAAAGCCTTTTGTGTAGTCAAACTTTTCAACCGCCTTAATAAGACCGAGGTTACCCTCCTGTATCAGGTCAAGGAACTGCATACCTCTGCCGAGGTACCTTTTGGCTATGCTTACCACAAGCCTTAAATTTGCCTCCGACAAACGTTTTTTTGCCGCAACATCGCCGTCCGCTATTCTTATTGCAAGGTCAAGCTCCTCGTCGGGGCTGAGCAGCGGTACACGTCCTATTTCTTTCAAATATATTTTTATAGGATCATCAATCGAAATATTTTCGACGGGCGGTTCCTCGTCTGAATCATCGACCGCCGAAGCCCCGTCGCCTGACATTGACGAAAGCTGTACATCGTCAAGTATAATATCATCAAGAGTTTCTACGATTTCAACACCGTTTGTTTCAAGCGCATCGTAAAATTTTTCAAGCTGTTCGGGATCAATGTCCATCTCCCCGATTGCATCGAGTATTTCCTTGTTTGTAAGCTGCCCCTTGGATTTTCCCAGCTCCATAAGATCTTTCAAAACCGTCTTTCTGTCGGGCTGCTGTGATGCTACCATAAAAATTCCTCCTGTTATTTCTTTTTTTCCTTCAGCTTTTGCAGCTTTTTCATCAGCGTCGTTGTGTCCGCCTGCGCTATCTCTTCAGGAGTCATTTTGTCGTTCTCCTCTTCAAGCACAAGCAAACAGTCTTTTGCTGTTCGGTCGGGATCGTTTTCACGGGGATGAGCCGCAAGTATCTTTGCGATTTGGCTTATCTCATCATTTGAAAATTCCCCCGATATATCTGTCAGCGTAAAATTTCCGCCGTTTTCGGAGTGTTTTTTTAATATTTCATATACCTTACGGTTAAACGAGGTTACAAATTGATTCGGTCGGACGTTTAAAAATATTTTATCCGCAACGTCCGGATGCAGCATAACAAGTGCTATCAAAGTTTCCTCGGCATTTGCCGCTCTTAAATTGTAAAATTTCTCGCTGTTAACCTTGTCGTATCTTGCCAACATACTGTCCTGTATTTCCCGCTGTCTTTTTATTCTGTCCTTGCGGGTGTTCTTCTGCATAAAGCGCAGCATTTGGTTTTTTATAGCGGATTTTTCCGCCCCCAGTTCTTCCGAAAGCTGTGACAAATAAGCGTCCTGTTCAATGCTGCTGTCAAGCTCCGCAATAATCCTTGACGCCTCGGTAAGATATTCCACACGCTGTTCGGTAATATCGGTATCGTATTTTTTTCTTAAATCCCCAAGTCTGAAATCAACGTCGTTACCGCTTTTATCAAGAAGCATACGGAACCTTGCCGGTCCCTGCTCACCGTGTGTCCTTATATACTCGTCGGGGTCCTTTCCGTCGGGAACGTTAAGGATTTTTATTTTCAAACCGGCGTCTCTCAAAATGGGGATAGCCCTTTCGGTCGCCTTACGTCCGGCGTCGTCCGAATCGTAACAAACGGCAACGGTTTCGCAATACTTTTTCATAAGCATTGCCTGCTCCTGAGTAAGAGCGGTACCGAGAGTTGCTACGGCATTTTCTATGCCTGCCTGATGCAAAGCTATAACGTCCATATATCCCTCTACAAGGATAAGCGTACCGAAAGATTTCTTTTTGGCAAAGCCGAGCGCAAACAGGTTACGGCTTTTATTGAAAACGGGCGTATCCGAGGTATTAAGGTATTTCGGTTTTATATCGGACATAACTCGTCCGCCGAATGCTATAACATTGCCCCTCAAATCCATTATCGGGAACATAACCCTGTCGGAAAATCTGTCAAACGCATAACCCCTTTGCGACTGCTTTGCAAGATTGGCCTGAATAAGCTCTTGGGCGGTAAAGCCCTTGTTCCTCAAATAATTTACAAGCTCATACCTTGATTGTGGCGAATATCCCAAACCAAAATGAATAATTGTTTTTTCGCTTAAATTTCTTTTTCTCAAATATTCAAGCGCCCTTTCCCCGTTGGGGGTATAAAGCTGTTTGTGGTAAAATCGAGCTGCCTCTCGGTTGGCTTCGTATATCCTGTTTTTAAGGTTTGTAATGCCCCTGTCGCCGTAATCCTCCGGCATAGACATACCCGCCTTTTGGGCAAGAAATTTTACCGCGTCAACATAGTCGAGATTTTCAGCACGCTTAATGAATGTTATCACATCGCCTCCCGCGCCGCAGCCAAAGCAATGGAAAAAGCCGTTTTCCTCCGACACGTTAAACGAGGGTGTTTTTTCATTATGGAACGGACAAAGCCCTACCATATTCCTACCTACTTTTTTCAGGTTCACATAGGACGAAATAACGTCAACAATATCCGTCCTGATTTTCAGCTCCTGTATAAATTCTTCGGATATAGGCACCGACACACCTCCCTTTTTTTAAACTCCGCAAAAAGCACCGTACCTTATATTTTGCGAAATTTTAGAATTTATTTAATTTGCAGCGTCCACGAATGGGGAATAAATATGGAGTTGAATTTTTCCACGGCATACTGGTCGGTCATTCCCGCAAGGTAGTCGCATACCGCCCTTTGCAGCGAATACGAGTCAGCCACACGTTTAATTTCCTGAGGCAAACGCTCCGGGTGTTTAACAAAATAATCGTACATAAGCTCCATAAAATTCGGGACCTTTTTTTCCTCGTGCTTTGCGTAATCGTTTGAATAAACACTGTCGTACATAAATTTATAAAGGCTGTCAAACGCCTCCGTTACATCTGGAGCCATTGCAAGTACGCCGCCTTGAGTATTCGTAATTACCGATATGACCAAAGTGTTTATGCGTTCCGTTGTGGTCCTGCCCAAAACGTCGGTTATGTCGTCGGGAATATCGCTGTCCTTAATTACAGTCGCGCGCACCGCGTCATCAATATCGTGATTTATGTATGCTATACGGTCGGCAAGACGGACGAGCCTGCCCTCAAGCGTATCGGCTTCTTTGCCCCTTGTGTGGCACAAAATGCCGTTTCGGGTTTCGTATGTAAGATTCAGACCGCAGCCGTCTTTTTCAAGAACATCAACAGTTCTGAGGCTTTGTTCGTAATGGTGAAACCCTCCCGGAAAAATATCGTTAAGCGCTCTTTCGCCTGCGTGACCAAACGGCGTATGACCCAAATCGTGTCCGAGCGATATTGCCTCGGTCAAATCCTCGTTAAGTCTTAACGCCCTTGCAATCGTCCTCGCAATTTGAGATACCTCAAGCGTATGTGTAAGTCTTGTACGATAATGGTCGCCTTCGGGCGACAAAAACACCTGTGTCTTGTGTTTAAGACGTCGGAAAGACTTGCTGTGTATAATCCTATCTCTGTCACGCTGAAAATCTGTTCGGATAGGGCATTTTTCCTCAATGCGCTCACGTCCCCGTGAATTTACCGACAAACAAGCATACTGAGATAAAATCTGTTTTTCCGTTTGCTCAATGCGTTCTCTGATAAACATAATTTCACCCCCGTAAAATTCTTTCTGATAATATATACGCAGAGTACGGTCAAAACACCTTTATTTTTTTTTAAATTATGTTTGTTGATAAATTTATTATTTCTTTGCCAAATCATAGCTGTTATCTACAAGACGGTAAATTTTGTCAAGCGGTACGCTCCCGTCAAGACAAACCGTTATCCACGTTCGTTTGTTCATGTGGTAACCGGGGAAAACCGTCTTTCCGTCAACCGTTTTCGGACTGTCCTCTTTTTTTATATGGAGGTCAAGTATACACACTGTTTCATCGGAATCGAATCCCAATTTTCTTTTGCTTACATACATAAAAAGTGCATACCACTTTTTTGTTTCCGTATTCCGTATCACCGCCGAGTCAGGCGACTTTTCCCACAAAAATTCAAGACTGCCGCCGTATTGTTTTTTTATATAGGATAAAACCGCCTTGACGTGTTCTTCCCGAAAAGCAATCGGCTCACAGCATTTGCTTTTTATATCATTGAGTACGGACTCATACTCATTTCTGATTTTTCCGACGTAAGCACCCTCACTTTCCGTAAAGTGTAGAACATATTCGTCATTTGTATCCTTATCAATCAGTTCGGTAAAAATTTTTCCTCCGCCGTCAACGGTCACAGACAGCACAAACTGTCCGTCTGCAATTTCCGCAGAATATTTAAACATACCGTCCGTTTCGTTAAAGCCGTATTTTTTCAGTTTATCAAAAACAACGGTACTGCCGTCGAATTTCACAACAGGCATAAAATATCCCTCCTCGGACTTTCGATTCGTTTTAGTCTAAATTGTAAAACCGTTCCCCGACAATTTCCGTTGTAACTTCTCCGCACATAGCGTCCGCAAGCTGTTTTTGGAATAACTCGAATCCCTGCTTCGGGATATGGTACTCAATAACCACAATATCCGAAAAGTCCGTATTGTCTGTCACACCGCCGTTTGAGGATATAAGCCCCGAAATTTTTCCGTACCTATTGTAATCGCACTTTAGAACAGCATTGTAACAGCTCTGCATCGTAATTATCCTTCCCGATTCAAGGGCGATTTTTGCGCCGTGCGTATAAGCTCTTACCAAGCCGCCGGTCCCCAAAAGTATACCGCCGAAATACCTTGTAACAACCACGGCGGTATCGGTAACGCCGGATTTAAGTATAACGTCAAGTACGGGTACGCCGGCTGTTCCGTGCGGTTCCCCGTCGTCGGAATATCTTTTTACCTGACCGTCACGAAGAACATAGGCATATACATTGTGTTTTGCGTCCCAATGTACCCTTCGTTTTTCGTTGATAAATTCAAGCGCTTCTTTTTCCGAGGCAACGGGTTTGGAGTACCCTATAAACCTTGAACGCTGTTCCACAAACTCGTTATGTCCGGCTTTTTCGATTGTCTTGTATGAAAGCACAAAATCACCCCGCTTATTGTCATAAAACACCGACGCTTAAAGCTAACGGCATACCGAAAGAAAAACGGCGATACACAAAGAGTGTGTACCGCCTTAACCTTATAGGTTAATTGCATTTTATTTGCCCATACCGTAACGTCTTTTAAACTTATCAACACGTCCGCCGGTATCAACGAGCTTTTGTCTGCCTGTAAAGAAAGGATGACATTTTGAGCAAATTTCAACATGAATGTCATTTTTCGTTGAACCTGTTTCGATTACATTACCGCAGGCACAAGTAATGGTCGTCTGTCGGTAATTCGGATGAATATTCTCCTTCATTATGGATTCACCTCTTTCGTTTCTGCCGAATAACGTTTATATTATAACATACAAGCCGTATAATTGCAAGGATAATTTATAATTTTCGTAAAATTAATATTTTATTTGTCAGTTTACCCGAAATATTTGACACATAAGTATCAATTTGCCTTTATTGAGCGGGTATCTTTTTGCAGTTCAAAGGTTTCGTCATTTGCATCGGCTGTTGTTTGAGATGTTTTCTTTGACTTTTTCCTGTCGCTAAGAACCAACTTCAAAAGTATAGGAGTAATTATCGTGGTAACGATTACCACAAGGACAATTGCGGGGAACAGCTTGGGGTCGATAAGCCCTGCCGCCGCACCTTTCTGAGCAACAATAAGAGCGACCTCTCCGCGGGACACCATACCTATTCCTATGGCAAGCGAATCCCTGTTGTTGAATTTGCATATCTTTGCTCCAAGACCGCATCCGACAATTTTTGACAAAATCGCAACAACAAGCAATACAAGAGAGAAAATTATTATTTGACTGTCCATTCCGTCAAGCACCGTGGCTATGCCTATGCTTGCAAAAAATACGGGCGAGAAAAACAGATAAGACGCCGTGCTTACCTTTTTGTCAATATACTCGTGCGACGAGTAATTGCAAAGAATAAGTCCCGCAAAATATGCGCCCGTAATATCCGCCACACCAAAGAAATATTCAGCGCAGAACGACATTATAAACGCAAAGGCTAAACCGAAAATTACAATCCTGTGCTTTTTCTCGTAATATTTTTTAGGAATCTTTGACAGGAGCTTTACGATAACCGCGCATACGACCACAAATATAAAGAACAAGCCTATTTTTACAATCGACTCAACGGGATTAACGTTTTTGTCCTGAAGTCCTATAACAAGGGTAAGAACAATTATACCTATAATATCGTCAATTATCGCCGCTCCGAGAATTGCCGTTCCCATTTTTGTTTTCAGCTTTCCAAGCTCGCGAAGTGTTTCGACCGTTATGCTTACAGACGTTGCCATAAGTACGACGCCGACAAAAATTGATTTTATATCCCAAAAATTTCCGCCCATAAACAAGCTGAATGTTACGGCGCCTCCAATCATCGGCAGTATAACGCCTATCAGTGCTATTACCAGCGACGCCGCCCCTGTTTTTTTCAGCTCGCTAAAATCCGTATCTATTCCCGCAAGGAACATAAGCATTATTACACCGATTTCGGCGGTTTTGGTAATAAAATCTCCGCCCTGTACAAGGTTAAGGCATGAGGGTCCGACAATCAGACCCGCAAGCAGTGCGCCGACAACCTGCGGCATATTCACCTTTCTTGACAAAAGACCCAAAAATTTGGTTGACGCAAGAAGTATTGTCAACACCAACAAATAGGTATAGGTACCAAACGTACTTTCATTCATTACAAAGCCTTCCTCTCTTTTAAAAAATCAAACGACCTGAAATATATAAAATTTCAGATAATCGGTTTCCGGTACGTTCCATAAAATGGGGTGGTCCGGTCCCTGACGGCGAGCCTCGACCTGCCTAAGCGAAACGTGAGCGTCAAACGCCGCACTTCTCAGCATACTTCGGAACAAATCGTCGCTCATAAAATGCGAGCATGAACAAGTTGCGAGGTAACCGCCCCTTGGCAGGAGCTTCATAGCCCTAAGATTTATTTCCTTATAGCCCCTCATTGCTCTGTCAACGGTCGAGCGCGACTTTGTAAATGCGGGAGGGTCAAGTATCACAAAATCATACTTTTCCTCCTTTGGAATATTCGGCAAAAGGTCAAACACGTTCGCCGTTTTATATGAAATTTTATCCGTAAAGCCGTTCAGCTCCGCATTTCTCTTTGCCATTTCTATTGCATCGCCGGATATGTCAACGGCACAAACGGACTCTGCGCCGCCTGCAATCGCATTAAACGCAAACGAACCCGTATGGGTAAAACAGTCGAGCACCCTTTTGCCCTTTGAAATTTTTGACACGGCAAGCCTGTTGTATTTTTGGTCCAGAAAAAAACCTGTCTTTTGACCGTTTTCAAAGTCAACATTATATTTTATTCCGTTTTCGGTTATAACCGTTGAGGTCGAGTCGGGCAGCGGCACACCGTCAATGTGATAAAATCCCTCGTTCTGTTCCAGACCCTCAAGCTCCCGTATCTCTTGGTCGTTGCGTTCGTATATACCCTTTATGTCCATACCGTCCTCATTCAGCACCTTATAAAGCAATGGGAAAACGGTATCCTTTCTTTTTTCGATTCCGAGCGACAGTGTTTGAGCAACAAGAATATCGTTAAACTTATCAACGGTCAGACCCGGAAACGTATCCGCCTCTCCAAAAATAACTCTGCAGCAATTAAGGTCATCACCCATAACCGTTTTTCTGTAATCCCACGCATAGCGCACACGCCGTTCAAAAAAAGCGACGTCAAACTTATCATTTGTGTTGGTTGAAATTATCCTTACCCTGATTTTTGAATGGCTGTTGTAAAATCCTGTTCCCAGGTATCTTCCCTTTTGAGATGTTACGTCAACCAGCTCTCCGTCAACCAAAATCCCGTCGACCTCACAAATTTCGCCGCTGTATATCCACGGATGTCCTCCCAAAATGCTTACTTCGGCTTTGTGTGAAACACGAACCACCGCCAAACCTCTGTTTTTAAAAGCCATATATTCACCCGCTTTATAAAATCATTATTAAGGGGTCCACTCCGTCAAAGTGAACCCCGTTGTTCCGTCTTAAAAAATTACGGAACATATTTTAGCATATTTTGTCGTATATGTAAAGAAAAAAATATAAATCCGTTTATATTTATGTTGAAATAACAGATTTTTTTCTCAAATGATTTTACACTTTGGCAACATTTAAAGCCTATGATACACCTGATTTAACAGAAGTTAAGAAAAAGATATACTTATTTATAATAAAGACAAAAAGATTTAAAAAATTTTCAACGGCTTTTTAAATGGTGTACAAAACAAAATTTATATATAAAATTTTATTTCTATTTTGAAATATATTTTTAAATTTCACAAAATTTTCATTATTTTTTCTTGACAGCCATAAAAACCTATGATAAAATCGCAATAATGTCAATGACGGACAAAACAGCAATAACAACCCGTTGTTTAATCTGCCTCCGCTCGGTACGGCAAAAGCCGGTTTGATATGCGGTATCCTTTCAATTATATCCGTTTTTTTGTGCTCGTATGCTCCGGATATAAATGTCCTTATTACCTGATATAACATAAAATCTTATATTTTCAAAGTATATTCCTCTTTTTTTGGAATATACTTTTTATTTTGCAGTTTTTTGCAATTTTTTAGATGTTTTTTCTTGACAATAATTAAAAACTGTGTTAGAATTTCAGTAAAAAACGGAGGGTATAAAAATATGAATAACAATTATAACAACGGTAATAACGGGCAAAACAACAATAACAATTCTCAACCGTATATACCGCAGCAACAGTTTGAAAAGCCGCAGCCACAACAACCACAACAGCAGCCGTACCAACAGCCGCAGCAGCAACCATATCAACAGCCGCAGCAGCAACCGTACCAACAGCAGCCGTACCAACAGCCGCAGCAGCAACAATACCAACAGCCGCAGCAACAACCGTACCAACAGCAACCATACCAACAGCAACAATTTAATCAGTTCCCGCAGGGTCCTAAGGATCCCGGTAAATCTCTTGCCATCGCCGGAATGGTATGCGGAATTTGTGGACTTGTATTTTCATCTATATATATCGGTCTTGCCTCAAGTATCGTTGGCATAATTCTTTCACGTTTGTCAATGAAGAAAACTGCCGAAGCAGGCTTCCCCCCGTCAAGTATGGCTAAAGCCGGATTAATATGCGGTATAATTTCAGTTTCCTTGGGTATTGTGGTTGCAATTATTTGCACTTCCTGCTATTGCACTGCTTTGTCACCGTTGACCTATTATAGTTATTATTAATATTCAAATACAATTTTTAGGGATATTCCTTATTTTGGGAATATCCCTTTTTTACGTTTTAGAAACAAAACACATAAAACATTAAAACATTTAGAAAAAATATCTTGACACATTTGGTTAGATATGTTAAACTCATATTCGGTTAGAGATATATAACCGAATAAATATACCTGCTTTACAAATAATATTATAGGAGTGAATAATAAATGAGTCTTGTTATAGTCGGAGGAAATGAGTGTATGGTAAGGGAATACATTAATCTTTGCAGTAAATATAACTGCAAAGCAAAGGTATACCCGAAAATGAGCCGAGGACTTCAAAATATCGGTAATCCCGACCTTATGGTTCTTTTTACCAATACAGTATCCCATAAAATGATAAGGTGCGCCCTCAGCGGTGCAAAAAGTATGGGTGTTCCTGTTGTAAGGTCGCATAGCGGCTCCAAAAACGCCCTTAAAAATATTCTTGATACATATATTAAATAAAGGGGTGATAGTTATGTCGGACGATATTATTGCAAAATACTGTTCTCCCACAATAATCGGGATTAAAACGGGAAATATGTTTACCTATTGTTTTGAAAATGATAACGACAGAAAGAGCAATATACGTCGGCTTAACAAGGAGCTTAACTGCAAGGGACTTAAAGTAGTTACGCTGAAACAAACCGACAATAAAAGCCTGATATATATTTTTCGTCCGTCAAGATTAAAAAAGGATTTGGAAAACGATACCGCAAAAAAACTCTTGGAGCATTTCGGATACGGAAGTACCTCTTGCGGAAGATGTATTGCAAGGCTTATAACAAGAATTAAAAATACTGATGACTTCCCACACGAAATAGGGCTGTTTTTGGGCTATCCTCCCGATGATGTTTGCGGATTTATACAAAATAAGGCGGCAAACTACAAATACTGCGGTTTTTGGAAGGTTTACCGTGACGAATACAAGGCAATTGAAACATTTGAAAAATACAAAAAGTGTACAAGGCTCTGCCGTTCGTTAATTGCCAAAGGCAAATCGGTGGAACAGCTTGCGTTTATATGCTGATTATCGGTTTTAATTTCAAAAACGGTATCTGCATTTCGGACGGTTACGGCTTTATGCAATTAAACCGTAAAAATTAAAATCGTTATCAATAGACCAAAAACAAAATGAGTAATTTTAAACTACAAATGTTGATTTAAACATTAAAAATATATTTTGTTTTTGGAACCATAAATTTAATATACGAAAGGACAGAAAAAAATGAGTAAAATTGCGGTCGTTTATTGGAGCGGAACAGGAAATACGGAAATGATGGCAAATGCGGTTTGTGAGGGAATTGAAGAGGCAGGTTCAACAGCGGAGCTTTTTACGGCGGCGGATTTCAGCCCCGATAAAGCGGCAGAATTTGACGGAATAGCGTTCGGCTGTTCGGCAATGGGTTCGGAGGAACTCGAAGAAAGCGAATTTGAACCTATGTTCTCCGCGTGCGAACCGATACTTAAAGGCAAAAAAATTGCACTTTTCGGTTCATACGGATGGGGTGACGGAGAATGGATGCGCAGTTGGGAAGAAAGGACTTCAAAATGCGGAGCAGTTATGGCGTATGACAGTGTAATATGCAACGAAGCTCCCGACGACGAAGGCGTTACCGCTTGTAAAAAACTCGGAGCGGCACTTTGCATATAAATACATAAAAACATTTTTATACTATTTCCGTCAAAGTAATTTTGTTGTAACTTAGCTTATAATTATTTCTCTGAAAATAAAATCAAAAACATCACCTGTATATACAAATTACGGGTGATGTTTTTATTTACGGAAAATTGTCAATAGCTTTTTATCTTTTAAACAGACCAAAACCTTTTTATTGTAGATTTCACTTTCATATTTTTTTATTTTATATCCGTCCTTTTCTATAACGGGTGCCAAACTTTCCTTTGATATTTCACTTTCGGACAGTATTTCCGTTATCCCCTTTTTATAAGAGGAAACCACTTTTTTTACTTTAAAAGCATTTCTTACTGCATTGTTGATATGCGATTCACACATTCCGCACATCATTCCGTCAATATGCACTATTATTTTATACATAAATATACCCCCAAAATCAAGTTCAATGTATCTAACTACTTTATTTTAACCTTTAATTATTATTTTGTCAACAACCTTTTAACTTTGGATTACATTAACCTATGCCGCGTAAGATAATATCATTGAAAATGACAGTTAAGGGCGTTGCCCTTAAAAACCCACCAAAGGCTCTGCCTTTGGAATCCGCAAGCCTTTGAAAAGGCTTGAGCGAAACTTTTAATTATGGATACATTAACTAACGCCGCGCGAATGTACTTATCGCTCTCAGTACGAGCGAACGGAGTGAGCGACAGCGCGAATCGAGAGCGCAGGCACTGCGCCTTGAGCGAAACTTTTGATTATGGATACATTAACTTATTGCGCGCGAATGTACTTATCTCTTGCAATACGAGCGAACGGAGTGAGCGACTTCGCGAATCGACAGCGCAGGCACTGCGCCGCGAATTGAGAGCGCAGGCACTGCGCCGCGAACGGAGTGAGCGATAATGCTTAATAAAATACATATATTGTGGGTATAATATATATCGTGCAATAAAAAACGGTAAGCCCGCCCTTTATAAAGACAAGCTCACCGAAAAATATCAATATATAAAATTCGCCGTTATTTCAGTACGTCCCAATAACCGTCAAGCGTTGCAAAATAATCGTCAACCGTTTCCGCACGCCGAATTTCAACAACCGAGCCGTCCTCCCTAAGAAGAAGCTCCGCCGACTTCAGCTTACCGTTATAATTGTATCCCATAGCAAAACCGTGAGCGCCCGTATCGTGTATTACAAGTATATCTCCCATATCAATCTTTGGAAGATGACGGTCAATGGCAAACTTATCGTTATTTTCACAAAGCGAACCCGTTATGTCATATATTTGGTCACACGGTTCGTTTTCTTTGCCTAAAACGGTAATGTGATGATACGCACCGTACATCGCCGGACGCATAAGGTTTACGGCACAAGCGTCTACACCTATATATTCCTTGTAAATGTGCTTTTCGTGAATCGCCTTTGTAACAAGGTGACCGAAAGGCGCAAGCATAAAACGTCCAAGCTCTGTATAAATCCTTACATCGCCCATACCTGCCGGAACAAGAATTTCGTCAAACGCTTTATGGACGCCTTCGCCTATTGCCATAATATCGTTAGGTTCCTTATCCGGAGTGTACGGAACTCCAACACCGCCCGAAAGATTTATAAATCCGATATTTACGCCTGTTTCCTCTTTTAGCTCAACGGCTAACTTGAACAGAATACCCGCAAGCGTGGGGTAATATTCGTTTGAAACCGTATTGCTCGCAAGAAACGAATGTATACCAAATTCCTTTACGCCAAGTGATTTTAAACGGATAAACGCTTCCTTTATCTGCTCCCTTGTCATACCGTACTTTGCGTCCCCCGGATTATCCATAATTGTCGTTGAAATCGAAAACTTTCCTCCGGGATTAAAACGACAGCAAACCGTTTCGGGTATGCCGCAGGTTCTTTCAAGCATATCAATATGTGTAATATCGTCAAGATTAATTATTGCACCGATTTTTCCGGCAAATTCAAACTCACTGTCCGGAGTATCATTTGACGAAAACATTATTTCGTCGCCTTTAAAACCGCATTTATTACTCATAAGTAATTCGGAATAAGAGGAACAGTCGGTACCGCAACCCTCCTCACCGAGTATTTTAAGAATTGTCGGATTAGGGGTGGCTTTAACTGCAAAATATTCTTTAAAACCCTTGTTCCAAGAAAATGCCTGTTTCAGTTTTCGTGCATTTTCGCGAATGCCTTTTTCGTCATATATGTGAAACGGCGTTGGATATTTCTTTATTATTTCTTCTGCCTTTTCTTTGGTAATAAACGGTTTTTTTTCCATATTTCAATCCTCCAAACTGAAAAATACCAATTTATTGTACAACAAAAAAGTACGATTTGTCAACTGTTGTGCAGATTTTGACTTAAAATATGCACAACTTCGTTAAAATCCCCAAAATAAAATGTGTAAACACAAGCAATGATAAAGAAAGGAAATTGTATGAGAAAAATTTTAACTTTGCTTACCGTAAAAAACAAATATGATTATCGGCTTTTGTCCCTTTACGCACTTAATGTAACGGATTATATTTTTACTTTGATACTTCTGTCAAGCGGTTTGTTTGTGGAGGCAAACCCCATAATGAGTACACCTATAAACGGTTTTGGCGGGTTTGCTCTTAAATGTATACTGCCGCTTATACTTTTGACATATCTTCACATACGGTTTTGCATAAGCACCCCAAAGCACCCCAAAACCACACGGTTTTTGCTCAATTCTATCCTTGTGTACTATACGGCGATTAACGTATTTCATATATTTTGGCTTATCTGCCTGGCGGTTTCCGTTTTATAATAATTTATCTCCTTGTTTCAAAATTGTAAATATGTTAAAATGTAAACAACATTAAAATAACGGAGGTAAATATGTCAAATAAAAGTGAGGAATTTGAAAAACTGAAAAAACAGTGCCTTGAATGTCGCAACTGCGGATTGTGTGAAACCCGAAACAATGTTGTTTTCGGTGTGGGCGTTGACAATGCCGAGGTTATGTTTATAGGCGAGGGTCCCGGTGAAAACGAGGATTTACAGGGTGAACCGTTTGTCGGACGCGGCGGACAGCTTCTTGACAAAATGCTTGCCGCCGTTGACCTTGACCGTCACAAAAATATATATATCGCAAACATTGTAAAATGCCGTCCTCCAAAAAACAGGGACCCGCTTCCCGAAGAACAGGAGCAATGTATAAAATGGCTCCGCCGACAATTCGCCGTTCTCAGACCGAAAATTATAGTCTGTTTGGGACGCATTGCCGCCGCAAAGGTAATAAAGCCCGACATTAAAATAATGAAAGAACACGGCACCTTTTTTGAAAAGGGCGGAGTGCTTATGATGCCCATACTCCACCCGGCAGCTCTGCTCAGGAACCCGAACAACAAGCCTGCGGCATTTGAGGATTTCTTGAAATTGCAGGAAAAAATCAAGGAAATATGCGACCATACATACGAAGAATAAATGCGGTCAAAACGGACGTTGAAAATCTTTTGGATTGGTTCATAATTTATTCTTTACAATTTATAAAAACAGTTGTAAAATTATTTTATAAAAAAATAATACTGTATTTTTAATACAGAGATTGGAGTATAAAAATGAAAGTCATTGTTGAAACATCGGCACGCCACGTTCACGTTACGCAGGAAACTCTTGAAATTCTGTTTGGAAAGAACGCACAGCTTACAAATAAAAAGGACCTTTCACAGCCCGGTCAGTTTGCCTGTCAGGAAAAGGTTACCATAGTAGGACCAAAGGGTCAGATGGCAGCCTCAATTTTGGGTCCTGTTCGTTCCGCAAATCAGGTCGAAGTTTCGCTTACGGAGGCTCGTAAGCTGGGAATTGCCGCACCCGTTAAAGAATCCGGCGACATTGCCGGTACACCGGGCTGTAAACTTGTTGGTCCCGAGGGAGAAATTGAAATAGATTGCGGAGTTATCGCCGCAAAAAGACATATACACCTTGACCCCGAAACCGCAGAGAAATTTGGCGTTAAGGATAAGCAAATTGTAAGCGTTTCAACGGGCGGAGAGGGCAGAAAGCTCGTATTCGGTGATGTTGTTATAAGGGTAAGCCCGAAGTTTGCTCCGGCAATGCACATTGATACCGACGAGGCTAATGCCGCAGCGATTGCAGGCAATGTTGAGGGCGAAATTATCGTTGACTAAAACAAAATAACGGTGTCTGCCGCAAAGATTCGGTCAAAACCTTTCAAAGGCTTATAACCGACAAAGCCTTGCTTACTTTCAACAAACGGCAGATATTCCGCAATAAAAATCCGTTCCGCAAGAGGCAGGACACTGCCGACGGAATGTACATTAAAAGGGGTCGCCTCCGTAAATGAGGTCGACCCCTTTTCATATTATAAATACAACTCATATTTACACTCTTGCTTTATTTCATCGGAACATCTGTTTTTTCTGCCCCCATACATTTCCGATAAATTCATACCCAATTTTTCCATAACTCTTATTGACGGTTTGTTGTCGCTGTCACATTGAGAAACGTATTTGAAAATACTCAAATATTTCACAAAAATCTCTATAACCGCCTTACTCGCTTCATAGGCGTATCCGTTTCCCCAATATCTTTTGTCGATTATCCAAGCAAGTTCGCCACATTCAAACATTTTATCAAAATATACACTCACAGCGCCAATTTGCACATTGTTGAGCATTACCGCAAATTCATAATACTCCGGCAGTTCTTTTTCCCATTCGTTTTCCGCATTACGCAAAAAATCCATAACTTCTTCCTTGCTTTCATAAGGTAAGAAAAACATATATTTAGTATTTTCCGTGTCTGTTGAATAATTAAATACTGTTTCAAAATACTCGGTACCGATAGGTTTAAGCGTCAATCTTTTTGTTTTGATTTCGGTAAATTTACTTTTTGATTCCGAGTAAAATTTTTTTCTCAGCTCTCTGCGGACTTTTTGTGAAAATTTGTAAAAAACTCTTTTATATGCCAAATCTATCATTTTAAACAATTCGTAATCGGGTATTTTTTCGATATAAACGGTATTCCAATAAGGCTGTTGACTCGGAGGACAATGGTAACCCCTTACTACGGCATCGGGATACAGACTCCGAAAAAACTCACCGTCCTCCTTTGTGCATTTTAATGTTATCTTGCAGTCATTTTTGTCAGGGTATATTTGTGCAAATATTTTACCGTTCAATTTATAGCATATAGGTATTTCCCCGAAAGGGCAGTCACGATAAGCACCCCTTTTGTCCGAGCAATATTGTTCCAATTTTTTAACGTCAAACATAGAAATTTTCCCCTGTCAAAAAGCCGGTCAGTAAACGTAAAATACTGACCGGCTTCTTATTTTACTTAAAATAATTTACTCCACTTTCAAAGATTTTCTGATCCTTTTCAAACGGTACATTGAAATAAAGGTTATCGCCTTTGCGTTCGGAGTGACCCATTTTACCCAAAACACGTCCGTCAGGATCTGTAATTCCCTCAATCGCACAAATTGAACCGTTGGGATTGTACTCAATATCCGACGCAACACTGCCCGTGGGATCAACATACTGAGTAGCAATCTGTCCGTTTTCTATAAGCCTTTTCAGTACATCATCGTCCGCAACAAATCTGCCCTCGCCGTGTGAAATCGGTACGGCAAACATATCTCCCGCATTGACCGACGAAAACCACGGGGATTTTACCGATGTGACCCTTGTATATGCCATTCTTGAAATATGTCTTCCGACTGTATTGAATGTAAGCGTGGGGTCGTTTTCCTTTAGCTCGGTTATTTCACCGTAAGGCACAAGTCCCAATTTTATAAGGGCTTGAAAACCGTTGCATATTCCGAGCATAAGACCGTCGCGTTTTTTCAGAAGAGTGTTTACCGCTTCGGATACACGGGGATTCCTAAATGTTGTCGCAATAAACTTACCTGAACCGTCAGGCTCGTCACCGCCCGAAAATCCTCCCGGAAGCATAATTATTTGAGATTGATTTATGAGTTTTACCATTTCTTCAATGGTTTCCTCAATTGCGCTTGGCGTAAGGTTTCTTACAATAAGCAGTTCAGGCTCTGCGCCTGCCTTTTTAAACGCTCTCGCCGTATCGACCTCACAGTTTGTTCCGGGGAACACAGGTATAAACACCTTAGGTTTGGCGGTCTTTATTGTCGGTGACAGACCGCTCCTTTTGTTATAAAGCGGAACATCGCATTTTGTTTCGGGGCATACCGCCTTTGTCGGGAACACGCCCTCCAATTTCTTTGTCCATTCTTCGATAAGTTCGTCTATTTCAAACACTGAACCGTTGACGGTTATTTTACCGTTATCTTCGGTCGTTCCGAGTTCATATACAGTTATTGAGCTGTCAAGCTGAGCGCCGTCGGCAAGTTCAAGCACAAGCGAACCGCTAAGAGGCGCAAAAAGCTCATCGTTTGTAAGTTCCTTTGCAAACCTGAAACCTATCTTGTTGCCAAAGCTCATTTTTGCTGCTGCGGCTGCCGCACCGCCCTCACGAACCGTCAAAGCGGCAAGGACTTTACCGGTATTCATAAGCCGATAAACCGACCTGTACATCGCTTTCAGCGCCTCCCAGTCGGGAAGAAGCGTTTCCTTGTTTTCGGGAACCGGTACATATACAACTCTTGAACCGCTCTTTTTAAATGCTGCCGAAACCGTCTTTGATGCTTTTGTCATTGCAACGGCAAAGCTGACAAGTGTGGGAGGTACGTCCAAATCTTCAAACGAACCCGACATACTGTCCTTTCCGCCTATTGACGGCAGTCCGAGATTTATTTGAGCGACAAGCGAACCGAGGAGAGCCGCCGCAGGCTTGCCCCATCTTGAAGGCACATCGTGCAGGCGTTCAAAATATTCTTGGAAGGTCAGCCTTGCGGTAAGGGGATCCGCACCTATTGCAAGCAGTTTTGAAAGGGATTCAACAACAGCGTAGGCAGCTCCATGGAACGGGCTCCATCTTGAAATTCCCGGAATATATCCGTAAGACATCGCCGTTGCGTCGTCTGTTTCACCGTCAAGCAGCGGAATTTTTGCCGCCATAGCGTCCTCCGGAGTAAGCTGCGTAAAGCCGCCGAAAGGCATAAGAACCGTCGATGCGCCTATACTTGAATCAAATCTTTCGCAAAGACCCTTTTGGGAACATACTTCAAGCCTTGAAAGGTTAGCCTTGAACGCCTCTCCCGAATCCATATTCCGCAAAACCTCAGGAGCCTGTGAACGATAACATTTGTCAATATCGGGAGCGCTTATAAACGCTTTCGACGTCTGAGTTACGCCGTTCGTATTAAGAAACTCACGGCTGAGGTCAACTATCGTTTTTCCGCGCCATTTCATTGTAAGCCTCGGATCTTCGGTAACAACCGCAACGGCGGTCGCCTCAAGGTTCTCTTTGTCGGCTTCTTCAATAAATTTCCTTACATCCGAAGGATCAAGCACAACTGCCATTCTTTCCTGTGATTCGGAAATGGCAAGCTCCGTACCGTCAAGTCCCTCATATTTTTTTGTCACCTTGTCAAGGTCTACCGTCAGTCCGTCGGCAAGCTCTCCTATTGCAACGCAGACTCCGCCTGCGCCAAAGTCATTGCAGCGTTTTATCATAGAAGAAACGGTTTTATTTCTGAAAAGTCTTTGAATTTTTCTTTCGGTAGGCGGGTTACCCTTTTGCACCTCGGCTCCGCAAGTTTCTATCGATTCCGTTGTGTGAGCCTTTGAAGAACCGGTCGCGCCGCCGCAGCCGTCACGTCCCGTGCGTCCTCCAAGCAAAACTATAACGTCATTTGGAACGGGAGTGTCGCGGACAACATTTTCTTTTGGTGATGCGCCGATAACGGCTCCTATTTCAAGCCTTTTTGCCGCATATCCGCTGTCATAAAGTTCGGTTACCTGTCCCGTGGCAAGACCTATTTGGTTTCCGTATGAGCTGTATCCGGCAGCGGCGCCCGTTGTTATCTTTCGTGACGGCAGTTTTCCCTCCATTGTCTTTTCAAACGGTACGGTAGGATCCGCCGAGCCCGTTACACGCATTGCCTGATAAACATAAGCACGTCCCGAAAGCGGATCTCTGATTGCTCCGCCCAAGCAGGTAGCGGCTCCGCCGAACGGTTCGATTTCAGTCGGGTGGTTATGCGTTTCATTTTTGAACTGGACTAACCATTTCTCGGTTTTTCCGTCAATCGTTACGGGTACCTCAATGGAGCAGGCGTTTATCTCGTCGCTTTGGTCAAGATCGGGAATAAGTCCCCTCTTTTTGAGCAGCTTCATTCCGATAAGAGCCATATCCATAAGCGATACGTCTTTTTCCGTATCCTTGCCGTAAACCTCATCTCGGCTTTCGTAATAAAGGCGCAAAGCGTCCTCTATCGCTTTGGAAAGCGCACCCTTTTCCGTTTTTATTTCTTCAAGTCTTGTAAGAAATGTTGTATGGCGGCAATGATCCGACCAGTATGTATCAATAACACGAAGTTCCGTGACCGTCGGGTCCCTATGCTCTGTATCGCGGAAATAGTCACGGCAAAATTCAAGGTCCGAAAGCGTCATTGCAAATCCCATTGAATCAAAATAATTTTTCATTTCGTCGCCGTTCCATAACGTAAAGCCCTCAACAACGGCTACATCGTCGGGAACATCGGCTTTCATATCAAGCGATTCGGGCTTTTCCTCGGACGCAAGGCGTGATTCCACGGGGTTTATAATATAGCCCTTTATTTTGGCAAATTCCGACTCGGTAATGCTGCCCTTTACCGCAACGAGCTTTGCGCTTACAACAACGGGTCTTTCTCCCTGTGTCAAAAGCTGAACGCACTGTGCCGCCGAATCGGCTCTTTGGTCATACTGACCCGGCAGGTATTCCGTTGCAAATATCCTGAAGTCCTTATCTTCCGGCAGGTTTTCATCATATACAATATCAACATTTGCCTCGCTGAAAATCGTATTTTTTGCTTTTTCAAAGTTTTCTCCGTCAAGACCGCTTATGTCATAGCGATTTATGATCCTGACCTTTTCAACGTTTTTAAGTCCGAGATTGTTTTGAAAATCAGCCAAAAGATTCAAAGCCTCGACGTCAAAACCGGGACGTTTCTCAACAAAAATTCTTTTTACAGTTCCCATTTTGTCCACCCATCTCCGCACATTTGATTATACCGTTTTGTGCCGAAACAACGTGCGGTATTTTTTACAGGCACAAAAATTATCCGTAATGATTTTATCATATCCGACGCCGTTTTTCAAGGCATAGCCGAATTTAAGCTCCACCGCCTTTTTTGCCTGACGCAAGGCGTATGAACCGATATATTCCGTCAGCAACAAACACAAGCCCTGCAAGCACGGAATAAAATACAATAGATGACGACGGCACCACAAGAATACTTAACCCCATAAGTGCAAACAGCATTGCCTTTGACATAAACCAAACATTATCGGGTAAATTATCGGCGCCCCGAACACGTTCGGCATAATTGTATGCTGTACACAAAAAGGCAATTCCGAAAACGGTACTGCTGAGTATAAAAAGTGCGTTTTGCTTTAAAATAATAATTGCGTAAACGGTAACCAGAGCAATGGCTGTATATACCCGCGATTGATTCTGCTTAAAATCCCAACCCGAATTTATAAGACATCGAACCGTTTTAAAAATATAAACGGAAATAATAAGGAACAATGCCGCGGCGACCGAAACAAGTATAAAAGTTTCGGGCAAAACCAAAAACAAAATACCGAAAAAAATTATTGCGGCGGCTTTGGCGGCAGGCGATGATTTTAGGGTGCCTATTATTTTTGCATTTTTTATTTTTCGGAAAGTCCTGCCAAAAAGCGAGGACAGTGACAGAGGAGAAAATTTGTGTTTTGTCGGCTTTCCCTCGTCAACGATAAAGGAGCTTAATATTTTTTTGAAGTTGAATCCTTTTTTATCCGAAAAATCCTGCAAGGTCACAATACCCTTGGATTTAATAAAATCAAAAAGGCTGTCAACTATTTTCTTGCGTTCGTCTATTGTAATGCCGCCGAGCCACTGTCCGAGCGTTTGATTTATCCATACACTTTCCGGCGAATTTTCGTGACAGGTTTTCAAACCTCCGTCCTCCACCGTCCATGTAATCGGGTCGTGCTGAAGCATACCCAAAGCAGAGCTTTTTATTATTTTACAGTTATTGAACTGTGTATCGAATAATTTTCCTATAACGCAAAATTCGGGTATTATTTTTGTTGTTCTGCCCCTTATCCGTTCAATATTTATATCTGTAAAAACGTCCTCACACAATCCCGGACCGTCGTTTATATATATGTGATTTATACGTTCCAAATCGTTTTCCGAAAGGTTTGAAGCCGTATAAAGCGCAAGATTTCCGCCCTTTGAGTGACCGCCGAGAAAGAACGTATTATCCTTGTATTTTTCAAGCACGGCTTTTGTATATTTAAGTGACATATCCTGTGCCGCAGTTTTGCTGAACGACATAATAAAATCTTCTTTCCAGCCGACAAGGGTTTCGTCCGTTCCCCTAAATGCGATAAAGGAATGTTTCTTATCCGTATGGAACACCACCGCAGAAAATTGCAAATCTCTGCTTTCGTCATAAATATCAACATAATCCGACACTATAACATTTCCAAACCTGTCCGACTGAGAAGCGCAAAAAAGGAAATTCCTGTACCTGTCCACCGCTTTGTCGGCGGTTTTTATGTCCAGACCTTTATAGGACATTATCCTTGCGTACAAATCCCTTAGTGTAATAAATTCATCACTGCCCAAAAAACCTTTCATATCAAGATATGAAAGCGTACAAAAAACAATGTTATCTACTTCGTTAAGCGGTCTTTCGTCAAAACTTATGTCGCCGCGCCAGTTTACATAGCTTTCAATGTTATTCATAAATTCACCGCCATATTTTTTACGGACATTATATATTAATGCCCGATTTTTTTCAAATAATTCCAATAGTCGTGACATATTTCCGCCAAAAAAGAACAGCCGGTACTGTTTACCGGCTGCTCTTGTTAAATTTGCAAAAACGTCAAAAATTAAAAAACGGTATATAGGCTGCGGCAGGAACGGCGGCAATACCGCAAAAAACTCCGGCAATCGCCCCAACAATGACGTCGGTAGGATAATGCACCATTATATATATCCTTGAAAAGGCAATAAGAAACGCAAAAATAAGAAACGGGACAAAAAGATATTGACAAGTAAAATACATTGCGGTCGATACCGCGAAAGAGGCTGCGGAATGTCCCGAAGGAAATGAATACTGCGGGGGATTTTTTATAAGTAAATAGCTTTCAAAATCCTTTTTGCAGGGGCGTACACGCCTTACAATATTTTTTATGGTTATCTCACACAAAAGCCACGCAAAAAACATCGCAACAAGAACGGTACACCCCGTCAAGCGCATTTTGTTTATCAACAGCATCGGAACCGCCATTGCGAACCATATATATCCGTTGTTGCCCATTGAAGTAACCGTAACCATCAGCTTGTTGAGTGCAGGAGTACGCTTTTGTGCCAGACTTAACAGCACCTTATCGTCCCATGTCTGAATACGTTCAAGCATATTTTTCTCCTCTCTCGTTTTTACATCGTTTTTATTATAACATAATTTTTATGAATTGACACTTAATAATTAAAAATTTTTTATTTCAATATAAGTATAAATATACCGGTTTTATTGTCAAACATTTATTCAGCCCGCAGGTTGGGCAGGCAATTTCTTTATTTTGAACATTTTTCTCAAAAAGAACGAAATAAACTTGGGATTGTCAACTACTACTATTTTCATAAGTATCCCTCCGTCAAAATCGGCAGCAGCGTGAGCATATAACGGCGGTAACGGCAAGGGCGACCGCTATTATAATTATAACACAGCTCTGCGGCAAAATATATGAAACAAGCAGCCCCAAACTAAACGCAAGCAAATTTCCGTTTCTTATACAGCTTCTCATAATTTCACCAACCGGTTTAAATATATAATATCGGACTGTGTTTCTGTCTGACAATAACATAATATACACCGACACATCAATTTGACACTGTTTAAATTTTTTTTTCTGTAAATATTACGGCTGTTCCCTTGTGAAGCGTTATAACGGCTGTCCCGTCCGTTATTTCATTGCTTACCCCCAAGGGAAAGTCTGCCGTTAGTACACCTTTGTCAAGCTCATACAAGAATCCTTTAAGCGACACTGTACATTTATCGCAGGAAAACGGGAACACAGAAAAAGTATGACCTATTTTATTATTTATTTCGGCACAGCCGCCGTCCATAACAAATATTTCCCGATTTGAACCGATGATTTTTGCGGTACAATTATGCCTTACGATATAAAGCAGCGTACAAAGGTTCGCATAAGTATGGTCTTCTCTTCCGCCTGTCATACCCAAAAGTACAAACTCATCGAAACCTCGCTTTAAGCACTCTTTCACACAGTACATTGTGTCCGTGTCATCTTTCATTACGGGCAGCTTTATTATTTCGCCGTCATAATCTTCGGGAAAATCCGAGGAGTCAAAATCTCCCGCAACCATATCCGGTCTTATACCGAGTTTTTTTGCGAATGTTATACCGCCGTCCGCACACACCTTAAAGTCGCTGTCCGAAACATTTTCGGCAATCGACGATATGTCCGTTTCAGGCGATGCGCCTATTATAACACAACGTTTTTTTCCCATACAATCAACTCCGTGTTTCTTGGAGGATATTACATAGCGGTGCGTTATTTTCTCCGCCAGTCCGGTATATCCTTTACCTCGTTGTAAATCGCCTTGTAGCTGTTATGGCGAGTAACGGGAATATTGCCGTCCCGAACAGCCTCTATGACCGCACAGCCCTTTTCACATATATGTGAACAGCCCGTAAAGCGGCACTCGTTTATATATTTCTCAAATTCCGGAAAACAGTATCCGAGTTCTTCTTTTCTTATGACCTCATACCGCTCTATGTCAACGGAAGAAAAACCGGGAGTATCCGCCACATAGCCTCCGCCGACTTTATAAAGCTCGCTGTGGCGCGTGGTATGTCTGCCTCTGCCGAGTTTTTCGCTTATCTCTCCCGTTTCTATTTTAAGGCGCGGGAACAATGAATTGAGCAGCGATGATTTACCCACTCCGGTATTTCCGGTAAATGCCGAAACATTACCCTTTATAAGCGAAATTATATCATCTGCACATTCATTATTTTTTATACTGTACCCCAAAGAATGTATTCCCGCCCTGCGGTAAATATCTACAAGCTCGCTGCTGTCGGCAAGATCGCTTTTTGTAAATATTACAACAGGCTTTATTCCCTTGCTTACGGCAACAGCCGATATTTTATCAATAATAAGCGTACTCGGCACAGGCTTTGCGACCGACGCCACTATAAACAATATATCAATGTTGGCAAGCGGCGGGCGAATAAGGTAATTTTTTCTTGGAAAAATTTTTTCCAAAGACGCATAACCGTCATTTCTGACTGTTATTTCCACCTTGTCGCCGACAGACGGACTTATGCCGCTTTTTCTGAAAGCTCCTCTTGCTTTACATTCATATAGCGTTTCAGCGGCTTCAACATAATAGAAGCCGCTGATTGCCTTAACGATCAAACCATTCAATTTATCCATTTTTTCACCGTTACATCCATATAATACCCTCAGGTCTGAATGAACCGTCATTCCTCGGAAGCAGTGACATAGGTTCCGTATCAGGCTCATCGTATGTCGGTTCGTCACCGCCCTCGGTACCCTCTTCATACGAATCGTCCGACGGTTCCTCATAGCTCTCTTCATCCGTAGATTCGTCATAGCTCTCTTCCGAGGGTTCCTCGCCCGACTCTTCATCAGATGTTTCGTCGCTGCTTTCATCTACGGATTCCTCGGAGCTTTCCTCGCCCTGTTTAAGTTCATATCCCGTATCTATAAAGGTTCTCGATACCGTCTGGTTCTTAAAGTCAAATACAAATGTTTCGTACTTAATACCGTCAATCATTACCGTAACAATCTTTTGGTTATTTACCGCACCCTTTGGATCGAGTTCAATTATTTTTGTAAATCCGTTATACGGAACACCGCTGGATTCGTCAACCTTTTGACCGTCAACATAAATCGTAACGGTAATCTGAGCGTGCTCATCTTCCGGCAAGTCGATTTTTTGTTTAAGCGGTTTAAGGATCTTGCTGCCGTCGCTTACTCGGATAGTGATTTGCGAACCCTTTGTAAGTGTGTTTCCGGCAAGCGGATCGGTTCCTATTACCGTTCCCGCCTGTTTGTTGCTTGCCACGGTAGATTTTTGTGTGGTAAAGCCTTGGGATTCAAGATCCGCCTTTGCCTGTTCGTAAGATTCTCCGGTAACGTCGGGAACAATTATTTGCTCCGGCATAGGACCGTCGCTAACTATAAGGGTGATTGTTGTACCTATTTCCTGATTTGTACCCTCCTGCGGAGAAGATTCTATTACCGTTCCCTTGGCAACGGTCGTACTCGACACACGCTGAATGTCATAATTGAAATACTTCGATTGCAGCTTTTGTATTGCTTCCTGCTCGGTATAATTTTTCAGCTTCGGAACCTCGGTCGTTGTTTCGGTGCTGTTAATTGTCAGCTTTATTGTCGCATTTTCCTTTATCTGCTTTGACCCTGCTTCGGGGTCCTGTGACAAAATAACATTTACCGGCTGGGTATCGTCATACTTCGCACTTATTTCAAAATTAAATTTATAGCTTTTGTCCTTTTTTATGTCGTCATATTTTTGACCTACAAAATTCGGAACGTCCACACTCGCAATTTCGTTTGTACTCATTGCCCGCTGAACAATATTAGCAACAAATATAATAAGCGCCGCTATAACCAAAACCGCCACGCTTATGGTTATCCACTTTACCGCAGTTTTGGAACGCACGGACGAAAGAACCTCTTCCTCGGTGGTATAGTCATCATTGTATACGGGTTCGGGCGATGCTGCGGGTACATTGTTTATCGACTCGACAAACTTGGTCGGGGTTTCGTCAACAAAATAACTGTAATGGAACTTAACGGCGGGATTGTGCCTGAATATTTCAATTGCGTCAAGCATTTCGCTTGTGGAATCGTATCTTTGCTTCGGGTCCTTACGCATTGCCTTTAGGGTAATTTCCTCCAAACCTTCGGGAATAAGGTCGTTAATTTCACGCAAAGGCTTGGGGTCGTTCTGGAGCTGCATTATGGCGACTGACACGGCGCTTTCCGCCTCAAAGGGAAGTTCACCCGTAAGCATTTCATACAGCATAACGCCAACCGAGTATATGTCGGACTTACCGTCGGTAACATCGCCTCTTGCCTGTTCGGGGGCAATGTAGTGTACCGAGCCTATGGCTTTACCGGTCATCGTCCGCTGCTCATTATTAAAGAAACGTGCAATGCCGAAATCGGTAACTTTTATTGTACCGTCCTGAAGCAGCATAATGTTCTGCGGCTTAACATCTCTATGAACAATGCCCTTGCCGTGGGCGTGCTGTAACGCCTGCAAAATCTGTACGGTAAAATGTACGGCTTCTTTCCACGGTATCGTATGCTGATGGTTTATATATTCTTTCAGGGTAATTCCGTCAATATACTCCATTACGATATACTGTATCCTGTCGCCGAAACTGACGTCGTAAACCTTGACGATATTCGGGTGTGACAAAACGGCAATAGCTTTTGTTTCATTCTTGAAACGCCTTATAAATTCTTCGTTTCCCAAAAACTCGTCTTTCAGTATTTTTATGGCAACCGTTTTATCGTCTATGGTATCGTGCGCCCTGTAAACCATTGCCATACCGCCGACGCCGATAAGCTCTTGTATTTCATATCTTCCGTCAAGTCTTTTGCCTGTATATTTATCCATTAATATATAACTCCTTTCAAGCTCCGCCGCCAACAATAATCGCCGCCGTAATATTGTCGCCGCCTCCGAGCTCTTTCGCAGATTCTATTAATTTATCGGTCAACTCATCAGCACTGCTGTTTCGGATAAAGTCCAGCATACTTTCCTGTGTAACGTAATTTGACAATCCGTCTGTACAAATCAAAAGCTGCGAATGTTCGTTAAAGCTCTCGGTATTGTAATCCGTTTTAAGCTCCGGTTCTATTCCCAACGCTCTGGTTATAAGGTTGCGCCTTGGATGGTTCCGTGCCTCTTCGGGAGTAATCTGACCTGCCGCGACCATTTCCTGCACAACAGAGTGATCCGTGGTTATTTGCCTAAGAACGCTGCCATCGTAAAGGTACGCTCGGCTGTCGCCGGCATGTAAAACATATATTTTGTCTTTTTTCACAACCGCACAGACAACGGTGGTTCCCATTCCGTAAAGATAAGCATCGTTAAGCGCAATGTCATATACGGTCTTGTTGGCATGAGCCACAGCGTCGCTCATAAGACAATGTATCTGTTCGTCGGTCATATCGCTGCGGTACCCCTCTGCGAGCTTGGAAGTAATGGTTTCCGCAGCAACGCTGCTCGCCGTACTTCCTCCGTTTGCGCCGCCCATTCCGTCGCACACAATTGCCCACGCAGCTCCGTCGGGAAAAACACCCGTTTTGCAGTAATCCTGATTAGAGTTGCGTTTCAGACCTATATCGCTTTTGGAATATACCCTCATTTAGTTTAATCCCCCTTTGCGACACCTTTTCGTTCAGCGGATCGTTTCAGCTGCCCGCAGGACGCATTTATATCGCTTCCGAGTGTTCGCCTTACCGTTACTGTTATCCCGCTTTTTTCAAGAACGGAAACAAACTCCCGAATCCTCTCCCTTTTACTTTTTTTGTAGACCGTACCGCTGACCGCATTTACCGGTATAAGATTAACGTGGCACAACATTCCTTTCAGCTTTAAAGCAAGCTCCCGTGCATTTGCTGCACTGTCGTTTACCCCGTCAATCATTGCATATTCAAACGATATTCGGCGGTTTGTCTGATGTATATAATACCGGCACGCCCTCAAAAGCTCATCTATATCATATCGTTTATTAACGGGCATTGTACGGCTGCGTATCTCATTGTTCGGTGCGTGAAGAGAAACCGACAGGGTAATCTGGAGTTTCATATCAGCGAGTTCGTATATTTTTGGCACAATACCGCAGGTAGATAACGAAATGTGACGCATACCTATATTCATACCGTTTTCGCTGCTCACCAGGTTTAGGAAACGCACAACATTGTCAAAATTATCAAGCGGTTCACCCATACCCATAAGTACAACATTTGAAATGCGTATATTGTTGTCACGCTGTTCGGTTTGCAGTTGGGCTATCATCTCGGAGGCGGTAAGGTTTCTGGAAAAACCGCTTTTGCCTGTTGCACAAAAGGCGCAGCCCATTCTACAGCCTGCCTGTGTGGAAATACAGCTTGTATATCCGTGATGATAACTCATCAAAACCGATTCAACTTTTTCACCGTCTTTAAACGAAAAAAGATATTTCTTTGTATCATCATAATCCGAAACAAGTTTTTTTTCAATAGCCGCAGAAGATATATGGTACTTTTCCATAAGTTTTTCGCGAAATTTCTTTGAAATATTGGTCATTTCGTCAAAGGATTCCACACCCAAATGGAGCCATTTATACACCTGCGCCGCTCTGTACGACGGTTCGCCCATCTCGGCAAACGCGGCCTGCAATTCCCGCTCGTACATTGATTTTATGTCCTCCGGCATACGGTCACTTCCTTTTAAATACACTTATAAAGAACCCGTCGGTATTGTTTATGTGAGGGAACAGTGTAAGCTCGTTTTCCCTCTCTTCAATTCCCCTGCGGATACCTTTCGGAAGATTTATTTTATATTCTTCAAACTCATTGTGTTCCTCAAGAAAACGGCGCGCATTTTCATTGTTTTCTTTCGGGTTAAGCGTACAGGTCGAATATACAATAAGTCCTCCGCTTTTTACAAATTTTGAGCATGAGCAAAGTATGCGGTACTGTAAATCGGGCAGGGCGTCAAATCCCATATCCGCCTTATATCTCAGTTCGGGCTTTCTTCTTATAATGCCCAAACCCGAACACGGAACGTCACAAAGTACCCTGTCCGCCATTGGGAATCGGTCACAGTTTGAGGAATCGCATACAGACGTGTTTATTATCTCTGCGCCCAAACGGCTCGCACCGCTGCGTATCAGACCTATGCGAGATTCGTACAAATCGCAGGAAATAATTTTTCCCTCATTTTGCATAAGTTCGGCGGCTGTAAAGCTCTTGCCGCCGGGAGCAGCACAAGCGTCGATAACGGTATGTCCCCTTTTCGGGTTTAATATACGGCAGCAAAGCTGGGACGACAAATCCTGTATGTGGAACAAACCGTCCTTATATTGCCTCAGCTTTTCAACGTCCCCCGTATTTTTCAGGAACAGGCAGTCGGGCAGGATATTTGAGCGTTCTGTTTTTATACCGTCCGACTTAAACGACCTTTCCAGCTCTTCCGTGCTTGTTTTCAGCGTATTTACCCTTGCGGTAAGCGGTGCCTTGCCGTCGGCGGAGCCTAAAATCCCCAAGGTTTCAGTATCGCCGTAGCTTTTTCTCAAAAGCCGTATTATTTGCTCCGGACACGAATATTTTATAGAGTAATATTTATTCTTTCCCTTTTTAATATTCGGCAGGTTAGGTTCCGAGAGCTTTGCGGCAGCCCTCAATACGGCGTTCACAAAGCCGGCGGCATTATTTAAATTATTTGACCTGCACAAAACGACGCTTTCGTTTACCGCTGCGGCGTCCGTGACCCCGTTCATAAAAAACAACTGGTAAAGTCCCATTTGCAATATTACCAACACGCCGCTGTCCAGTTCGTTTATCGGTCTTTGAGATAAACGTGACAAATTATAATCAAGCAGCAAACGTTTTTCAAGCACACCGTAAAACAAACCGGCGGCAAACGCCCTGTCCCTTTCGGAAAGAACATTTTCCGAAAGTATACTGTCCAGTATTATATTTGAAAACGACTTATCCCTTTCAACACGTATAAGGGCGCTGAATGTCGCTTGCCTTGCAGATATTGACATTGTTTTAACTCCTCAGGAAAATTTCAAATCATCGGTAACGGCGTTACGCAGACCATTAACAAAAGCCTCGGCGCTCATTTTTCTCTTTCCCTCCGGCTGAAGCTCGACGATCTCAACTGCTCCTTCACCGCACGCAACGACAAGGGGATTTAACGATAATATCTGTCCGGGTGAACCGCTGCCTTTTGAAACAGCCGTGCGGTGGATTTTTATTCTTTTTCCGTTAAGCATTGCCGACGCGCTCGGCCACGAATTAAGACCCCTTACCTGATTGTGTATCTGTAATGCAGGTCTTGAAAAATCTATTTTTGACATTTCCTTTGTAAGCATTTTTGTATATGACGATTTGCTGTCGTCCTGTTTTTCACGTTTGACCGTACCGTTTTCAAACGCACGGATAACATCGACCGCAAGCTCCGCTCCCACCGCACTCAATCTGTCGTGCAGTTCATCGGCGGTTTCGTTCTCACCTATGTCAATCTCCGTTTTCATAAGCATATCGCCCGTGTCAAGACCCTCGTCCATATACATAGCCGTAACGCCCGTCTTTGTCCTGCCGTCAAGTATTGCCTGCTGAATCGGAGAAGCACCCCTATACTCCGGAAGCAACGAAGCATGGATATTTATACAGCCGTATCTCGGAAAATCAATTATTTCCTTGGGCAATATTTTCCCGTAAGCGGCAACGATTATCATTTCGGGAGAAATTTCAGAAATGATTTCAAACGCTTTACCGTCCTTCAGTGTTTCCGGCTGATAGACATTTATATTATTTTCAACAGCACACACCTTTACGGGAGGCGGTGTGAGCGTATATCCCCTGCCCTTGGGCTTATCCGGACGGGTAAAAACTCCGGCAACTTCATTGCCGTCTTTTATTATCGCTTTAAGACACGGAACGGCAAAATCCGGCGTTCCCATAAATATTATTTTCACATCGCTTCATTCCTTTCAAGACGGATACAAAACCGTAATATCATTGTATTTCGTTTGAGTCGATTTTCCGTATAATGTGTTCCTTAAACAAAATGCCGTCCAAATGGTCGTTTTCATGGCATATAGCCTTTGCAAGCAGACCCTCGGCGTTTACGGTAAACTGGTCCCCGTATCTGTTTTGTGCAACTGCGGTAACATACATCGGCCGTCTTGTTATCCCAAATTCACCGGGACACGACAGACAACCCTCGCTGGATTCCTGAACGCCTTTTGTTTTTATTATTTTCGGGTTTATAAATTCGATTTTTCCCTCGCCTATGTCAACAATAAAAACACGCCTTAAAATACCCACCTGTGGTCCCGCAATGCCGACGCCGTTTCCGTCCGTCATTGTTTCATACATATCGTCCAGCAGTGTGGCAAGACGATCATCAAATTTTTCAACCGGACGGCAAACCTTGGTCAAAATAGGGTCGCCCTCTCTAATTATATTCCTTATTGCCATAGCCAAACATCTCCATTTTTATTTATCTGCAACGTATCGGTAAGAATCCGCCGCCTTAAAGCGGCTGTTCTTTCTTTGCGTTTATATTATTGTATCCGGGTCGGTATCGGCAAACGCAGTCACTCCGTCAAAACGTCGCTGTCTGCCGAACTCCTCAAGAAGTCTTGTCATCATCTCCCGAAAACGGGAGTTATTTTTAAATTTTATAATAATACGGTAACGGTATTTTCCGCTCAGCTTGGTAATCAGTGCGGGCGACGGTCCCAAAACCCGCATCGGAAGTTCGCCGTATTCCGACTTGGCAAGCTCGGAAAGTCTTTGGGCAAAATAATATGACGCTTGTTTTGTTTTTTCCCTGTCCGCACCGATAAATGCGGTAACGCAAATATCGGCAAACGGAGGATACAGCATTGACCGCCGCAGCAGAATCTCGTTACCGTAAAATTCACGGTAATTTTGAGCCGCCGCCATTTCTATTATCGGATTTTCGGGTTCGTATGTCTGTATAACGGCACGCCCCTCAATTCCGCCGCGCCCCGACCTGCCCACTACCTGTGTAAGCAGTGAAAAAGTGCGCTCATAGCTCCGATAATCGTCGCCGTGGAGCATCATATCCGCAGAAAGCACTCCCACAAGCGTTACATTCGGAAAATCAAGTCCCTTGGCAACCATTTGTGTACCAAGCATAATGTCATATTCACCGTCACAGAATGCTTTAAGTTTTTTTTCGTAGGCATAACGCCTCATCGTGGAATCCGTGTCCAATCTCAGTATCTTTGCCGACGGAAAAATCTCATACAATTCCTGTTCCGCCTTTTGAGTACCTGCGCCCGAATATCTCAGCTTTGTGGAATGGCAGGACGGACATTCGCTCGGCGTCGGCACGGAATATCCGCAATAATGGCACATAAGCCTGTTGTTCGCACTGTGGAACGTAAGCGAAATCGAACAGTTAGGACAGGATATTACTTCTCGGCACGAACGGCACGCCACAAACGTGTTATGTCCCCTTCGGTTCAAAAGAATTATTGACTGCTGTGAATGGCTCAAATTATCGTCGATTGCTTCAAGCAAAACGGAACTGTAATCCGAATTGTTCCCCTGACTGCGGTCAATGTTCATATCCACGGTAATAACGTGCGGCAGTTTTGCGTTCCCGTAGCGTGAGCCGAGAACCTCAAGTGAATATCTGCCCTGTTCAGCATAATAATAACTCTCTATCGACGGCGTTGCCGAAGATAAAAGCAACAGGCACTTGTTTGAAACGCACCTCAGCTTTGCCAAATCTCTTGTATGGAACCTTGGATTTGAAGACGATTTATAGGTATACTCCTGTTCCTCGTCCATAACTATAAGACCTATGTTTTTTAGCGGAGCGAAAATTGCCGAACGTGTACCCACGGCAATATTTGCCTCTCCGTTTTTTACACGCTTCCATTCTTCCAGTCTTTTTGACAGTGACAAACCGCTGTGAAAAACCGCTACCCTGTTCCCGTATCTGGCGTTAAATTTTTCCAAAAGCTGCGGCGTCAGCGCAATTTCGGGAACCATACATATAACTCCCTTGTTTTCCATATTTGCCCTGTCAATCAGTTTCATAAAAACCGACGTTTTTCCGCTTCCCGTTACCCCGTAAAGAAGAGAAACGGACGGTTCACCGCTTTCGTACCGTTTGCTGAGAGAGTCAAATGCTTTTTTCTGCTGAGCCGTCAAAACTATTTCTTCGGCGGGCTGCGGTTTATGATCCGTTTTTACCCGTTTTGGCGGTTCCTCGTCAAAATAGGCACATATACCCCTCTTAACAAGATTGTCCGTAACAGCCGCCGACACTCCCGTAAAATAGCATATCTCTTTTCGTGAAACGTCGCCAGCTGTCCGCAGGACGTTAAGAACTGCCGTTTGACTTGGGGTATATCGCCTGTTTGGGTCGTCGTTTACAAGACGTACCATTTTTACGGTCTTGTCCTTAAAATTTTTTTTAACGGTTTCGGTTCGGGTCAGAATGTTTTTCTTTACCATTTTGACAAGTATACCGTCATCGGCAAGCCCCAACGCCTTTAGCAGCCTGTCGCTGCGAACGGGCGTCTTTCTTGAACGCAAATAAGATACTGCCTGTTTTTCGATTTCCGACAGGCGGCTCTCGGTTTCCTCGTCAAGCTCCCCTACCTTATAGTTATAAGTAACTTTCAGCGAAAGTCCTGTCGGCAGCATTGCGGAGCAAGCGTCAAAATATGTGCAGTAACAACGCTGTTTCATTGCCTTTGCCAGTATTAACAGTTCCTCCGACATTACGGGTTCCCTGTCCAACAGCTCCGTTACCGTTTTAAGACCCTCTTTGTCCGTCAATGTATGAAGCTCCATAATCATTCCCTGACGAACCGAACCTTTTCCGAAACTGACCATAACACGGCAGCCCGGTTTGGCATATTGCTTAATATCATCGGGAATAATATAATCATACAGCTTGTCAAAATGGAACAACGTATTTTCAACAGCCACGCCGGCGGCAAGAAACGCCTCAGTCATCTATATCGGGTTCAAGAATAGCGTAACGGTTCTCGGCAAATTCGTCAACGGCAACCAACACGGGCTTGTCGTAAACCTTGCCGGTATCGTTCTGCATATCGTCCGTTATCTGCCTTGCTCTTTTGGCAACGGCAATTGCAAGAGCATACTTGCTTTGCTTTCCCGCAAAAATATCATCAACCGACGGTCTTGTGTAATGTTCGTATTTCATAACTAAACGCTCCTTTAAAATCTGCTTAAAAATTATTTCGATATTAAAAGCCCCACTTCCGGCAGTTCGGCGGGAGCTTTACGCCCAACGGTCAAAACATTGAATCTACATCAAATCTTTTTGATTTCAACTTTTCGGCATAAAGAACCGATTTAATATCGGCGGCACATTTCTCAACAGAACCGTTTACAATAATGTAATCGTAATCCGAAGCGATTTTCACTTCTTCTTTTGCTCTTTCAAGCCGTTTAAGTATAGATTCCTCCGAGTCGGTCGCACGCTTACGCAGACGGCGTTCAAGCTCTTTAAAAGACGGAGGCATAATAAATATACTTATACATTCCGGATTTTTCTTTTTTATTTTTTCAAATCCCTGTACTTCAATTTCAAGTATAACATCTTTTCCCGCAGAAATCCATTCCTCCGCCTGTTTTTTCGGAGAACCGTAGTAATTGCCGCAATATTCGGCATACTCAAGAAAACCGTCGTTTTCAATTATGCTTTCAAACTGACCTCGGCTGAGGAAATGATATTCCACACCGTCTTTCTCGTTCCCTCTCGGCGCACGGGTCGTGGCGGAAATAGACACTTCAACATTGTTTTCTTTTGCAAGCTCTTTTACAACGGTACCCTTACCCGTTCCGGCAGGTCCCGAAATCACGACTAAAAATCCTTTATCCTTCATTAACGCTTTCCTCCCCGTTATTTTCCGTGTTATTAATACGATGTGCAACCGTTTCCGGCTGGACCGCAGACAGCACAACGTGGTCGCTGTCCGTCACTATTACCGCCTTGGTCTTTCGACCGCACGAGGCATCTATTAACATTCCGTTGTCCCTCGCATTTTGCACCATTCGTTTTACGGGTGCGGCTTCGGGACTTACTATTGCAACTATTCTTGATGATGAAACCATATTTCCGTATCCGATATTTATAAGCCTCATTTTACATCACCTCCAAACGGAGAAGTATTATTCTATGTTCTGAACCTGTTCTCTTATCTTCTCTATCTCGGACTTTATATCAACGACCTTGTGGGCAAGAGCCGTGTCGCATACCTTTGAACCGACGGTATTTGCCTCACGATTCATTTCTTGAACAATAAAGTCCAGTTTTCTACCCACGGGTTCGTCCTGTAACAGCATTGTTTCAAGCTGTGATATATGGCTCCTTAACCTTACCGTTTCTTCGTCTACCGCCGTCTTGTCGGCAAATATTGCCGCCTCGGTCAGTATTCGCTGTTCGTCGATAGTTGTATCGGAAAGAACCTCTTTGATTTTTTCATACAGCCTTGTCCGATAATCCTCCACTGTTTTTGGTGAATATTCTTCGATATATGACACATACTCCAAAATAGTCCGTGTCCTTTCCAATATATCCGCTTTCAGCTTTTCGCCCTCGCGTTCACGCATTGACACAAACTCGTTTATGGCAGTCTTTCCCGCCTTTTGAACCAATGCCATAAGGCTTTCCACATTTTCCTGCGGCTTGCTTACCGTAAAAATGTCAGGATAACAAGCGATTGAGGAAACGGAAATATCATCTGCCAGACCGTATTTGTCCCTAAGCTCTTTCATAGCTGAAACATACCCTGCGGCAAGCGAATGATTTATCTTTACATCTGAAGCAACGTTCTCATCTTCATCAATGGAAACATATACATCAACCTTTCCTCTTGTAACGTAACCCGAAACAAGCTGTTTTATGCCTTCCTCCAAAAATCCCATACCTTTCGGAAGTCTGCATTGAAACTCAAAAAATCTGTGATTTACCGATTTTATTTCAAATACGGCGTTCCTGCCATCTACGGAACCCTCAAACCTGCCGTATCCGGTCATACTTTTTATCATTCACGACACCTCACCCGCACTAAGATATGTTTTTAAATTATTTGTCAACAATATATTTTAACAGTTTAAGCGGTCCTTTGTCAACATTAGGAAACTTTCCGTTTATGTATTATTTTGTATATTTTTTCCAATAATATGTTTGTTAAATTGTATGGATTGTGAATCATAAATTAATATCTGTAAAAAAGCTAAAAATATTATCGGAACGGAGGTGATTTTTATAATAAACAGAGTCATAAAATCAATGACAAAAATTTTGGCTTTTCTTACCGCTTCACTGCTTACTCTATGCTTTGCCGCAGAACAGCTCACTCCGTATGAACTGACAATAAACGAACACAACAATAAAATTCTTGATTCAGCCGCCGCTTTGTCCTTAAGATATGATTCGGATTCTGTTCCGGCTGACAGCGGCGGTCAAAAAAATTCAAAAGCCGAAATAATGCTTTTCGGCTCGGTTCCCGTAAAGGAAGTTAACATCAATTTTGACGAACGCAGGGAGGTTATTCCCGGAGGCACTCCGTTCGGTATAAGAATTTATACCAACGGTCTTGTAGTTGCAAAAACGACCGAAATACAAACCGCCGACGGAAACAAAAATCCCGCAAACGAGGCGGGTATACAATGCGGAGATATTATACTTTCGGTAAACGGCGAACCTCTCAGAACAAATGAACAGTTATTGAAGTGCGTTGAAAACAGCGGCGGCGAAAGCATAAAAATCGAAGCCGAACACAACAATGAAAAATACACTGCCCGTATCAAACCGGTAAAAGATTCGATACAAAATAAATACAAAATCGGTCTATGGGTTCGTGACAGTTGTGCAGGAATAGGGACAATGACTTACACCGACCCCGAAACGGGACTGTTCGGAGGATTAGGACACGGAATATGTGACAGCGACAGCGGCAGTCTTATGCCGTTGGATCACGGCGACATTGTAAGCGCATCAATCTCATCTGTCAAAAAAAGCACCTGCGGCTCTCCCGGAGCTTTAAGCGGATATTTTACCGACAGTGAACCCATAGGAACACTGATTTCAAACGGCGAACACGGCGTTTACGGCTCGGTCAGCAGACCCGTAAGCGGAAAAACCGTTCCGGTAGCATATAAACAGGAAATTAAAAAAGGAAAGGCAAAAATACTGTCAACAATCGACGGAACACAACCCGAATATTATGATATTGAAATAGAGGACGTAAGCTACAACAGTAATAACAACTGTAAAAATATGGTAATAAAAGTAACGGACAAAAATCTGTTAAACAAAACAGGCGGTATAGTTCAGGGTATGAGCGGAAGCCCCATTATTCAAAACAATATGCTTGTAGGAGCGGTCACCCACGTTTTTGTAAACGACCCAACTCACGGCTATGCAATTTTTGCCGAAACAATGTTGTCGCAAAGCAACAGCGTTGTACAAAATGGAACTTCAATGGTATCTTGAATTTGTTGAATTATCCCCAATTTTATTTTTTTTAAATTTAACACTTGCTAATTTTGGTAACTTATGGTAAAATAACATCATCACAAAAAATTATTGGGGGATTTAATATGAAAAACAGGTTTAAAATACTCATTGCCGAAGATACTGCGGAATTTGGTTCAAACACAAAGGAGCTTTTCGATGAAAGCGGCTTTGAAGCACGTTTTTGCGATAAAGACGGAAACAAAGTTATCGAAAATATATGTGATTTCAATCCCGACATTGTTCTTATGGATATGTTTATGAGCGGTCTGGACGGTGTAGGGGTAATGCGTACCGTAAAGAAGAACAGCGACGGCTCCAAACCGGTATTTGTTATTGTTTCGAGCTTTGACAGCTCAGTTTTGGAGCGTGAAGCACTTGGTGCGGGAGCGGCGTATTATGTAATAAAGCCGTTCAGGACAGCGGATCTTTTGGAAAGAATTTCCGACCTTATGACGTGCTGTTCAACAAACGAAAGCAATTTGGGAGAAGTTTACAGTATGGATCACGAGCTTGAAATAACCATTACCGATATACTTCATCAAATCGGTGTACCGGCGCATATAAAGGGGTATCATTATCTTCGTGATTCAATAATGATGGCGGTAAATCGTCCGGAAATAATAAATGCTGTTACAAAGGAGCTTTATCCGTCGGTTGCGAAAAAATATGAAACAACATCATCAAGAGTGGAACGTGCTATACGCCACGCAATAGAGGTTGCGTGGGACAGAGGCGACGTAGATATTTTAAATTCTTATTTCGGATATACAATTCATAACAGCAGAGGGAAACCTACAAACAGTGAATTTATCGCAATGATTTCGGACAGGCTCCGTCTGCACAATAAACGAAGCGCATAATAAAACATTCAATCAAAAATCCCTTTTAAAACTGTCTTTACTATTTATAGCAGAGAAAGCCGCAGTATATCCAAAAGGCATAAAATATTTCTGAATATCAGTGCCTTACAATTATTTTTTTTAATTCGCATATTTAGTAATATTGACCATATAGCATTTTATACAGGCTTACAAATTTACTCCAAATAAACCCTAAACTGTCAAAGCAGCAATGAAAAAATCATTGCTGCTTTTTGACTGTCCATTTAATAAAAAAGTACATTAGCGCGGCGCAGTGCCTGCGCCCTCGATTCGCGCTGTCGCTCGCTCCGCTCGCTCGTACTGCAAGCGATAAGTACGTTCGCGCGCAATAAGTTAATGTAGCCATAGTCAAAAGTTTCGCTCAAGCCTTTTTAAAGGCTTGCGGATTCCAAAGGCAGAGCCTTTGGCGGCGCCGAGCCGGCGCAGGCAATTCGCGCTGTCGCTCACTCCGTTCGCTCGTACTGCAAGCGATAAGTACGTTCACGCGTGGTTAGTTATTTTAACCATAATTAAAAGTTTCGGTCAAGCCTTTTTAAAGGCTTGCGGATTCCAAAGGCGGAGCCTTTAACTATCATTTTCAATCATATTAACTTATGCCGCGTCAAAGCAATTATTGTTCGAGTTAAGAGTGAGCGGAGCGAACGACTTCGCGAATCGGGGGCGCAGGCACTGCGCTAAGGGCAGAGCCCTTAACTATCATTTTCATATTCTGTATTAAGTATTGAAAAAATTTTGTAGCTGTACAGTTTTCCTTCTTTAAATATCGCATTTCTTACGGTACCCTCATATTTGAATCCCGCACTTCTAAACATTTTTTCCGATATAGATACATTTTCGTTTATATATACCCTTGCCTCTATTCTGACAATATCATAATTTTCAAACGCAAAACGGCACATTTCCCTGACGGCTTCGGTGCCTATTCCATTTCCGCGCTTTTCTTTTGAAATCCAAATATGAATTTCGGCTTTTTTGGAATATATTCCGCTTCCAATTATTACCTCAACGCTCCCTACCGCATGACCGTCAATCTCAACGGCACGGCAGCATTGCTTTTCTTCACTGTTAAACATTCTCTGTTCAATAAAATAGCGCGCGTGAGAGGCAAGAAACGGATACGGATAATCTTCACAAAGACACGATATAAGCTCACGGTCTTTCATATCATTCATTAAATCATCAAAATAATCCGTATCCCACTTTTTCAGTTTAAACAATTCCATATACACACCCTCGTCAATTGACTTTATTTTTAGGCTTTCCCTCAAGATAACACTTTATATTATCCGCCGCAATACCAATCAGTCTTTCAACGGTTTCAACCGGCGCCCATGCAATATGAGGCGTTATTGTAAGATTCTTTACTCCAAATAACCGGCAGTCACCGCTCATAGGTTCTACACTTATCGTATCAACCGCCGCACCGCACAATATACCGCTTTCAAGCGCATCTTTCAGCGCAGGCTCATCAACCACTCCTCCTCTTGACGTATTTATAAAATATGCGCCCCTTTTAAACTTTGAAAAACTGTCATGATTAAACATCTTGTCCGAAAGATTGTTAAGGGGACAATGTACGGTAACAACATCTGACTGTGCCAAAAGCTCGTCAAAAGTCACAAACTCAACCGAAGAATCCGTTTGAGGCGTTCTTGTCGAAACAATTACCCTCATACCGAAAGCATTTGCTATTTTGGCAACCGCCTTTCCTATTCTGCCGTAACCGACTATACCCAGTGTTTTTCCGGACAGCTCGTGCGTTTCATATACCATAGGTGAAAAAACTTCGCTGTTTTTCCAACCGCCGTCCTTAACAAAATTGTTGTACTCGCTTACCCTACTGAAATGATTCAGCATAAGCGCAAATGTATGCTGTGCAACGGCATCCGTTGAATAACTGCCCGCATTGCACACCGTAATACCGTGTTTTGCGGCATAATCCACATCAACATTATTGTAGCCTGTGGCAAATAAGCCGATGTACTTTAGCTTTGGAGCATTTGACATTACTTCGGCGGAAAAAATTGTTTTGTTGCACAGCGCCATATCGGCGTCCTTTATTCTTTCGGCTATCTGCTCCGGCGTTGTTGATTCGTACAAAATAACCTCGCCAAACTGTTCAAGCACCCTAAGGTCCGCCTTGCCTGCAACTATTGTTTTGCTGTCGGTAAAAACAATTTTCATTACCGCACCTCCGACTCAATTTAACCTTTTCACATATCCGTTTATATCGTTATGCTGTCTTTTATCAATTCGTATTTTTGTTTCCCTATTCCGTTTACGTTCATCAAATCGTCGGTACTTTTAAAACCTCCGTTTTCATTGCGATAATCTATTATTCTCTGAGCAATAGTATCGCCTATACCGTCAAGCTCCGCAAGAGTTTCTTTATCCGCAGTGTTTATGTTTACCTTTGGAGTATCGGGAAACAGAGATTCGTCTTTTTCCGCTTCGAGCAAATTTTCAGATACCGAATCCTGCCCGTAACTTTCCTTATCCGAGGAATATGAGCTTTTGTCAACAAACACCGTTTCCTTAGCAGACGGATTATAAAATGCGTTGTACCCCACAAGAAGAGCCGCAATAAGCAGACCGCATACAATGACAAGCCTTATCGGGTCTTTAAATATATCCATATCAATATTGATCCGTTATCGGATTTACTCCTCCGTCGTTTTTATTTAAACGATCAATATATTTAATTGCGTAGCCACAGCCCTTAACCACACAGCTTGCCGGTTCATCTGCAATCTTCACCGTTAGTCCGGTCGCTCTTTGTATAAGCGTATCTATTCCCACAAGCTGAGAACCGCCGCCCGTCAAAACTATCCCGTCAGTATAAATATCGCCCGTAAGCTCCGGCGGAGTTTCCTCCAAAATATCCTGAACCTGCTCTACAATCGTATTTGCGGTTTCCGACAGCGGCTCTGTCATTTCCGCAGAAGTCAGATCCACCCACATAGGCATACCCGTAACAAGGTTCCTGCCCTTTATACGGTGTGTACCCTGAGCCGCTTCGGGAATAACACAGCCTATATCTATTTTTGCCTCTTCGGCGGTACGCTTGCCTATAAGCATATTGTACCGGCGTTTTACATACTTAATTATTTCGTCGTCCATAACATTGCCGGCAAATTTTATTGTACGGGAAACCGCAATTCCGCCAAGGGAAATTACCGCCATATCGGTCGTTCCGCCTCCAATATCCACAATAAACGAACCGTGAGGATTTTCAATATCAATCCCCGCACCTATTGCCGCCGCAACGGGTTCCTCAATAATACAAACACGTCTTATGCCCGCTCCGCTTATGGCATTTACAACGGCACGTTTTTCAACCTCGGTAATTTCTCCGGGAACACAGGCAACCGCACGGGGCATTCCTATTTTTGACGAAACTACATTTTTCAGCATCATTGAAACCATTGCCTCAACAAGACCGAAATCGGAAATAACCCCGCCGTTTAAGGGATAAAGAGCTTCAAGCCTCGAAGATGTTCTTCCTAACATTTTATAAGCGGAATCGCCCACAGCCAAAATGCTTTCATCTTCAAGGTTTATTGTTATTACGGACGGCTGGTCGATAACGATACCCTTATTCTGAAGAAAAATTCTTGTACGAGATGTTCCGAGGTCTATTGCAACGTCAAGCCCCAAATTCAACACCCTTTCCCTTTCGTTATTGAGCCGTAAAATCGGCTTTATCATCAAAGCTGTAATACAGTGCCGATATTAACGTGAAATATTTCTGCCGCCTGCGCTTCAATAAAAGCGGCGGACTTCTTACCCATTAAGTCAAAACTACCCTTATTTTAAAACAAGCATATTATAATACATTTATAATTTATTTTCAAGATGACTTTGACCTCCTGCGGCAACCGCCGCACACAAAACCTTTGCGGCTCCGCCTTTTTTCAAAGTACAGCAACATTCAGAAAGCGTATACCCCGTTGTAATTACATCATCAACGATAAGTATGCTCTTTCCGATTATTTTTTGCCGATTCGTGACCGAATATACACCCACTACGTTTTTTATACGCTCCTCGGCATTAAGTCCGTGCTGTTCACGGTTATTTTTTGTTTTCACGAGCAGCCGCTCATATCTTTTTCCGAGTATTTTTGCTGTTTTGACCGCAATAAGCTCCGACTGGTTATAGCCTCTTTCATTTTGCCTTGCTTTTGAAAGCGGTACGCTTGTAACCGTTTCAAAATCGGCATCACCGTAAACCCCGTCAACAGTATGTGCTAATATTTTTGCAAAGCTCTCGGAGTTAAATTTTCTGCCGTGAAACTTATAATCTATTATAGCCTGTCTTACCCGTGAATCGTATGTAAACGGCGATACGCACATCTCACCGGACGGTATATGCTCCGTTCGCGGATAGTCCGGAAATTGCTCCCTGCATACCGCACATTCGCTCATACCATAGCTTAAAATTGTTTTACAGTAAGGACACTTAGGCGGAAAAATAGCCGAAAGCAAAATATCAATCAAAAACCTATCCCCTTTCAAGAAACTCTTTAAGACCCGAATATCTCATTGTCTTTTTATTGTTATCCACCATTTTTTTCAGCACCGAAACATTACCGACCAGCACCAGCATTTTTTTTGCCCTTGTAACGGCGGTATAAAGCAGATTTCTGTAATACAACTGAGGCGGACCGTAATACATAGGCATAATTACCGCATCAAATTCATTTCCTTGACTTTTGTGTACGGTCGTTGCATAAGCAAGCTCCAAATTTGTCATTGAATCGGCATCGTACATAACGAACCTATCGTCATAACGCACTTCAACACTTTTTGCGGCTTTGTTTATTTCCGTAATTACACCTATATCTCCGTTAAAAACGCCCGAGCCTTCCGTCCCGTCGTTTTTTGTCCACAACAGGTCATAATTGTTTTTTGTCTGCATAACCTTGTCGCCAAGCCTAAATGTGTAGATAGGCATTGTAATTTCATATTGCTTTCCCCTCGGCGGATTAAGCGCCTGCTGTAATTTTTTGTTAAGCTCCGTAACTCCAAGCTCTCCTTTTCTGCCCGGACAGAGAATCTGTATATTTTCAAGCGGCGAAAAATTGTATGTTGACGGCAGTCTTGTTGTATAAAGCTCAACAATCGTAGAGGCAATTTTATCTCGGTTTTCATTTGACATAAAGAAAAAGTCGCCGTCTGTACGAGTGATTTCAGGCATATCCCCACGGACTATTTTATGGGCGTTTGTAACGATAAGGCTTTTCATAGACTGACGGAAAATTTCCGTAAGACGTACAACGGGAATTTTTTCGGAAGCTATAAGGTCGCCCAAAACATTTCCTGCTCCCACGGACGGAAGTTGGTCGCTGTCGCCCACCATAATCAAACGGCAGCCGAGCGGCAATGCCCTCATAACACCCTCAAAAAGCGATACGTCCACCATTGAAAGCTCATCGAGTATAAGTGCATCACAATCAAGCAAATTGCGTTCATTGCGTTTAAATACGGAATTATCGTCTTTGTCCCATTCCACCTCAAGAAGCCTATGTATGGTTTTTGCCTCTTCACCGGTCACCTCGGACATACGTTTGGCGGCTCTGCCGGTGGGAGCGCCAAGCGCAACCTTTATGCCGCAATTTTTATAAAGCTGAATTATCGCATTAAGCGTTGTGGTTTTTCCCGTACCTGGTCCTCCCGTAAGAATAAGCAGTCCTCCCGAAAGTGCCTCGACTATCGCCTTTCGCTGGAGATTTGCATATTTAATGTTTTTCTCACGTTCAAAAGTTTCAAGCGCAAGCTCCGCTCCTGTTATCCTGTCGGGAGGAAATCGGAGCATTTCGGTAAGTCTTTCGGCGGCAAATGTTTCACTTCGATACAGCGACGGCAAAAATACAAATTCTCTTTCGCCGAACATATCGGACACAAGAGTTCCGTCAACAAGCATTTCCGAAAGTATATTATTTATATTTTCCTCGGGCAGTTTTAAGTATTTAGCGGTCACCTCTGAGAGCCTTTCTCTCGGAAGACAGGTATGACCGTTTCCGGAATTATAGGTTATTATATGTGTTATTCCTGCCCGTATCCTATATTCGTCGTCACACGGTTTTTCAAGTGCGGCGGCTATAAGGTCCGCTCTCTCAAATGGCACATTTACAGCTTTTTCACATAAAACATAAGGGTTCTGTTCTATAATCTCGATTGACTGCGCCCCGTAATTTTTCCAAACTCTTACGGATTCACGGGCGGATATATGATATTTTTCAAGGTAAATCATTACCTCACGCATACCAAATGTCTTTCGCACCTCAGCCGAAAGCGCAATTGCCTTGTCGTGAGATATTCCCTTTATTTTTTCAAGACGTTCCGGTTCGTCACGCATTATTTCAAGAGTATTTTCGCCAAAATTGTCAACGAGCTTTTTTGCTGTTGCTCTGCCTATGCCCTTTATAACGCCTGACGAAAGATATTTTAAAATCCCGTCAGATGTTGACGGCATAAACTGTTCATAATATTCAAAAGCAAACTGTTCCCCATAGCTTGAATGTGTTTTCCAGTTTCCAACAAGCCTAAGCTCGTCACCGATATTAACATCTGACATCATTCCCACAGCCGTGGCATTTATACCGTCGCACAGCATTGTAAGAACGGAATACCCGTTGTTTTGGTTGCGGTAAATGATTTCCTCAACCGAGCCGCAAAGCTGCAGCATTTCCTTTTCAGCCATAATTTGTCACCTTACAAAAATTCCTTTCAATATAGTTTACAAGGTTGCGTGCTTTATGTCAATTGATTTATTTACAATACACAAGAATTTGAAATATAAGTTTTTTTTCATTGATTTTGGAAATAAAGAGTAGTATTATATTTTTGTAATATTAATCGGCAAAGATAGCGGATATATGCAAAAGCAAACATGCACTTTACCGAAATAAGGCATAAAACACAAGAGCTTAAAAATACCGTGGTATTTTGAGCTTTTTTTAACGGGAGCCTGATTCGGTTCGGCAGAACGGTATGTTTTTACGGTTTTGCAGCGAACGGACTTGATTTTGTTTTGTATTATTACGGCGGAACAGGAGTAAGAAAAATGGGAGAAGACAGAAAAATAAAAAACAACAGCGAAACAAAACGTGAAAAAGACGGTCACGTTTACTATGTAAGGGGCATACGCGATGTAAGCGGAGAAAAGTACCAGCGTTATGCGGTTTCGACGCACTTTGTTGAACGCGGCGAAGATTACCTAAAGGTTCTTGAACAGTACATAAGACCGCTTTACAAAGACGGCGATATAATCAGTATGAGCGAAAAAGTCATATCAATGTGCCAAAACAATACAGTTGAAATGAAAGACGTAAAGCTCGGATTTTGGGCAAAATTTCTCTCGAAATTTGCAATGAAAACCTCGGCGGGCATAGGTATGAACGAGCCGTACAAGTTACAGCTTGCAATAGATATGAGAGGATTGCCCCTTGTTTTATGGGCGTCAATTTGCAGCGGCGTAGGCAAAATATTTCATAAGCGCGGTATATTTTATAAGATAGTAGGTCAGGACGTTGCAGGCATTGACGGATTTTACAGTCATTCCGCATTTGAAACATATCACACGCTTGCCGTACTCAACCCGAAAGAGCCGGAAAAGGTATGCCAAAACATAAAAGAGAAATTAGGGTTCAGTTGTATTCTTGCAGATGCAAACGACCTTAACATTGAAATTCTCGGTGTATCTCCCGACCTCAAAGAAAAACCCGAAGAGTACATCATAAATCTTATAGGTGACAATCCGGCAGGACAGGACGATGAACTTACGCCTTTCATAATAATAAGAAAAGTAACCGATGGCGAAACCGACCCAATGGACTAAAAATTTTAACGTATAAATCCAAACCGACATTTTTTACAGACTACAAAAAAATCCGACAACGTGTAAACGATGTCGGACTTTTTGTTGCCAAAATAACTAACGTCGCGCGAACGCACCTATTGCTTTCAGTACGAGCGAACGGAGTGAGCGACAGCGCGAATCGACGGTGCGGGCACCGCACCGCGAATTGCCCGCGCCGGCTCGGCGCGTTTTCGCCCGCCTTTTTCAAAAGGCGGCAGGGTCAAGGGACAGCGTCCC
>CANQBK010000004.1 GCA_947589485.1 uncultured Clostridia bacterium
TCTGCCGCCTGATAATTTAATCAAAGAACTCAAAAAATTGTTACGAGATGAAACTATAAGGGTAAATGAACAAAAATTTCTTCGATAATTTTTCTTATGTTCGGCTGACCCCCTTGAGGAAACATTTCAAAATTTAAAAAAAAATAGACAGTTCGGTTTTGCGTACTAAAATTGAGCAGACGAGAGGGGGAACTTAGCTTGCGTGTCTCCGTTGCCCCCTCTCGGCTCTGCGAACTAAGCACGCAAAATTTTTAAAGTCAAGGGCGGCGGAGCCGTTCATTTTACCCTTGACTTTAAAAAAGAGCTGTCGGACGCGGACGGTAAAAAAATTTTCTTATGAAAAGTTGCCTTGTTGTTTCCTGTTTTTTGACTGTTTTTTGCTGAAATTTCTTTACCGAAACTATTGATTTTTTCGGGAAGATGGCATATAATGTTGATAGAGATATAATAAGTTTTATCTCTAAGTATGGAATTGTATGATTCCATAAAAAGTGGTGAGTCCTACCATATAAGTGGAAGTTGTACAAGAGGTGAGTCCTACCGTATAAGTGGAAGTTGTACAAGAGGTGAGTCCTACCGTATAAGTGGAAGCTATTGTTTGTGAAGGGGCTGTGTGGATTGCACGGTCCCTTTTTAAATTTAGGCAAGGAGGAATATAAAAGCAGTGGAACAGCCAAGATTAAAATTATATACCATAGATATGAAGTATATTCGAGATTTATCCAATGTAGATAGAAATGTGATGTCAGTTTCTCCTCAAATCGATAAATCGTCGAGACCTTTTGTTGGAATACTTATTCTTATAAACCAAAGGAAATACTGTATTCCTTTGACATCACCTAAAGCCAAATTTGAAGGAAGAAAGAATTCGGTTGATTTTATAAAAATATTACATCCAACAGAAAAAAACGAACATGGAGCAAACAAAGTAATTGGTGCGCTCAACTTAAACAATATGATTCCTGTTGAAGATTCATTACTCACACCCATTGATCTGAATAGCCATTCATCTGATAATAGAAGCACAATACTGTACAAGCAGTTAATGAAAGATCAGCTGAATTGGTGTCAATCCAATCACGAAATTATCTTGAAGAGAGCAAACCAGCTATATAACCTTGTATCTAATCATCCGGAAAAGAATAGAAATCTTGTGAAAAGATGCTGTAATTTCAAAAAATTAGAAACTGCTTTGGATAGATACATCGAGAAACACTTTCCTGTTGTCAGCAGAACAGCACACTCATCGTTACCATCAAAGCCACGGGAGTATGTTCCAAAGGAGAATCCAAAAAAACCGTTCTATATTGGACGAAAAGCAATCCTCGGTCATAAGCCTTCCTCCAAACAGCAAGAGCCTGCAAAAAGCCAAGAGAGAAACAAACATAATCACCGCAACAATAATAACTTAGAATAGCCGTCAGACATTCTCAGAAGCCCTCTAACGACTTTTAGAAGAGCAAATGATTTAAAGTGTCGAATGACAGCAAAACCACCTTATAGACGATTTTAGAGTACAAAAACAGCCGCCCGAAATGGGCGGCTGTTTTGTTATGTTCCGTAAAGCGTTGGTCTGAGCATTTCTTCTGCTCTGCTTCTGTTGTTACGCTCCAGTGCTTCGTATTTATACATATCTCCGAGTTTGAGGGCAAGCTCCATTTCCTTATCAGTCTTGCAAAGCTCTTCTGTTTGATTTTTGACAGCTTTGTTATACTTTCTGACCTTTCTTATTACATATCGATACAGACAACAGTCATCTAAGAGCCTCTGAAGATGTTCCGGAGAATTATACATTAGATGATTAACCAACATTGCTTCGTCCATAATCAGCGTTCTTTCTCCGTACCAGTGATGTCTTTTGTCCCAATAGTAGTACCTGTACATTTTTTGATCTGGTTCGTTGATACATTCTTCTATGTAGCAGAACGCAAGGCTTGGATTTGCTTTCGTTTTACTGAAAACTTTATTGTTTGCCATTATTATTCTCTCTCTTTCTCATACCGAGCATAATGATTATAACTATTATGCCGATAAGTATCAAAACACCTATGATTATTATAATTGTCGTACTGGTATTATCTTTTGATTCGGCTTCTGTTGCTATAACGGATTCATCAACAACTACTTCCTGTACTCCCTGTGAAACTGTTGCTGCGGAACTTTCTACGGATACATAATTATCAGTAGTTTCAGGATACGTTTCATCGACTGCTACCGCACTGTCACTGTATGTGTTACTGCTCGCAGTAACGGCATCCGACTTCTCGGATGTTTCTTCGGATATTTCTGAAATTCCGAAAGGCTGACTGTATGCGTAGACCGTTTTGACAACTTTTCCGTCAGTGTTTTTACCTACAAACTGTGTCTTTTCCTTATCGTATGTCCAAATAATCATATTGTCTAAATCTTTTTGGTTGTACTGCATTTCGGGAGTATCGAAATCCGAACTACTTTTATCAACAAGCAAAGGGGATGGTTGGGCATTATTATCATAAACTGTATAAGAATCACTACCTGTACTTGTCCATCTCAAATTAGCGTTTGGATTTTCCCTAAGATATTTGACTACTTTTTCGTTATAAGGATGTATCTCAATACCATCATTTTTCTTATTGTACCATTCTATAAAATCTTCATAACCATCTAAAGCGTCATAATCCATACTGGAAACTTCAAGATTAGAAACAAATTCTTGCAACTCATCGTGCATTAACGAACCCTTTAATCCTCGCCAACCGCTTTTTACTTGCTCATAAATTATATTAAATTTTTCTTCTTCGGATAGACCATATAAATCGCCGTATGCAGAAACTGCAAAAGCTGAAATTGAAACTGCTGATAAACAGACAGCACAAAGTATCAGGCAAAACAATTTTTTAACAATTTTCATTTTTTAGCACCTCGTATTTTTTATAATTTTCTAACGCAAATTTTACTATAGAACTTATTTGTTCTTTGTCGAATTTTGTCGAATATTTTTTAATGTCACTATAAATTTTTATTTTTTATAGTTTTGAAAAATACATTTCAAGCGCATTTTCTATTATAGAACTTATTTGTTTTTTGTCGACGTTGGTCAAATACTTTTCAAAAATGTTACTATTGATTTTTACTGATTTTGTAGACGTCTCTTTCTCTTTTTCTGATAGCAAATCGTTAAATGATTTATTTTCATCGTTTGCCGTTTTTCTTATTTCCTTGGCTAATTTTTCACTGATTTTTTTAATCATTCCACCAGAAGAAGTATCTGTATTTAATTTTGCAATTTTTTCTTGCTCGTTTTCAGAAAGGTATGACAACTCAACGGCAGCCCTTATTGACAATTCTCTTCTATCGACCCACGCTTTTATTCCGTCATTTAATTTATCCACACGCAACAGTCTGGCTACTGTATTCCTACTCAGACCATACTCGGCTCCGACTTCTTCCCTTGAATTATGCTTTTGTTTCGGTTGCCCTTCAAGCTCTAAAAGTTCATTAATAATATCATTTCGTTTACCTTGCGAAAATACACTCTCGTAACGAAGTGCAAGGACACGAGCTTGTTCTGAAATTTTTAATTCATTAAATCCTCTTTGCAAAAGATTACTTTCAATAACGTATATCTCTGCTTCTTCGTCTGTAAGACCTTCCTTGATGATAGCCGGCACGGTTTCACGTCCGGCTATTTTTGAAGCATTCCAACGATTATGACCGATCAAGATTTCGTACTTTTCGCCGTTCATTACAGGCTGTACAACAATCGGTGTCATTACTCCGTTGGTCTTTATGCTCTCGACCATATCGTCAAGCCGCTCACCCTGATAAAGGGTGAACTGATGATTATGGTATGGAACAAGCATATCAACAGGTATCTGCTTAATCTGGTTTTCCTGCGACATCATAGCACCAAAGTTAAATTCTGTCATCTTCTTTTCCTCCGTTTCTTGTTTTTAGGCAGCCAACCACAACGCACATTACACGAATTATTGCACTCGGCACAGCAATTATAAGGCTCACCGCAATATGCAGCTGCACCGCAGTAATTGCTTTTGCTATAACCGGTTATACATTTTTTCATTATTACCTCTTTTAATTGTACAGGTTATTTGCGATTCCAAAAATAACCGTTGCGTATCCAATCAAAACACCTGCAAACACCCAAAAATACATACATATTCGAATTTTAGTTGTTTTTTTTAAATAAAAATCATCTATTTGTATTAATGAACCCAATGCAAGCATTAATAGAGGTGCAGCACATATCATCAGTATTGATGTTCCTACATCAATAGATGCGATCATACCGAATAACCCTGCTACTATCGTTCCAAGCAATACGTTGATTATATCTGATTCTGCTGCTGCCTTTGATAGTATTATTGGTATGAAAATTATCTGAAGTACAAACGAGATTGTAAGACAGGGGTAATTGGTTATAAATTCAACGATATTCATCCTGTTATTCCTCTTCGTTTTTCTTCATTTCTATAATTTTGTTATTTTCAATCAGATGTTTCCTCAATCGGCTGAAAGATGACCAATATGGGGTGTAGTATGTGTATGTAGCCCACTCTTTGACTTCCTGCCTTTTCTTCTTACTTTTTATTTTGGACAGTTCCTTTTGTGGCAGCGTACATTTCTTTTGTGGACACATAAACCTCCTTCTTATATCGCAGTCCTCGGTACACCATTCAAAGTTAATTTTACCGTTAATGAATATAACGGTATAGAGACTGTTTTTTTCTCGAGTACGAATAAGTGTAACATCGTACTCATCTATCCGAAGCTCAACAGGAAGTTGGCAGTCCATTATTTTAACTTCAACCTCTTTCCAATTAATCATTGTACCTCACCTCAATTACTCCATACGGTGTAATAGCTCGCAGGAAATGGCTCTATATTCCTCTCCAAGGCGATTTTTATACAAACATAAACTCCTATGCTTGTTTGTACTTTCTGTGGCTTCTGTGGCTCTGTGGATAACTGTATTGAATAACTTGTCGGTATATGTTTCTTTCAGTTTCTCAATGACACGTTTGCTTGCATTAGTATGATCAACCATTGTCGGCAGGACACCAATCAACTTCAGGTCGGGTTTCAACGTAGATTTGACTTGTTCAAATATGCTGTTCAGCATTCCTAAACCGTCAAAAGCAAATTTTTGTGACTGAACGGGTATTATTATGCCGTTGCTCGCAACAAGTGCATTCATCAGCAAAACGCCGAGAGAGGGCAGACAGTCTATAATTACGAAATCGTAACCTGACAGTAGTTCCTCACTAAGCATACGCTTCAATACGGTTTCCCTCGACAATGCTCCGGCAAGGTAGCAATCGGCATTAGCAAGGTTTATGTCGGAGGGGATGTAGTCAATGTCATTCAGCTCATTGTGTCTTATGTATTCATTGACATTTGCAAGCTTCTTACCCTGACCGATAGCAGCCATCATTAAATGGCTGATTGTCGGTAGCTCATCAACCGGATCGCCCTCATCATCATCAGTAAATCCAAGATAAGTCGAAAGATTAGCCTGTGGGTCAAGGTCAATCAGAAGTACACGCTTTCCCTCAAGTCTGAGTCCGACTCCTACATTCATTGCTGTGGTAGTCTTTCCGACTCCGCCCTTTTGGTTTGCTATTGATATTATTTTGCACATTATAAATTCCTCCTTGAATCATTCGTTATTTTGTTTTTTCATAGTAAATCTGCGATTTCAAATTTCAAAATGGATCTGTCGGTTCGTAGGCTTCTATTGCCGCCTTTGCCATATTAAGCATTTTTATAACAGTTGTTTTTTCTTTGAGAGCTACTTCATTTGGATAATCCGTAGGATACACTGTATCGTCATCGGTTACAATAACCGCACAGCGTATTCCGCTCAGCTCACTGTAATTAATCTCCGTATCGTCTGTTGCTCTACCTATAACGGTAATTTTGTCACCGTTATGTATCTTACCTGAAACGATATTGTTAAGACTTCCTATACATTCCACTGTTATTTTTCTGCCTATCTCCGGTATAAGTGTAAAAATACACTTGCCGTCTTTCGTTATACGAATGTTTTGACATTTACCGATTCGATTTGCATTGTTCATTTTAAAAACATCCTTTCAATTATACTGTTGGGAATGGTTACGCTTGTAAGTCCTGTGCAACCGGCAAACGCACCAATGCCTATTGATGTAACACTATCGGGTATCGTATAAGAACCTTTAAAACCTTTTGGGCAATATATCAATTCCTTTTGTCCCTTATCAAAAAGTACTCCGTTATTGCTACTGTAATATTTATTATCCGTACTTACATTGATACTTGTCAGTCCTTTGCAACCATCAAACGCATACCTACCTATCTCCGTAACACTGTCGGGAATGGTTATGCTTGTCAGTCCTGTGCAGTCCTCAAACGCAAAATTACTTATTGATGTAACACTGTCGGGGATTGTTACGTTTGTCAATCCTGTGCAGTCGGAAAACGCACTTTTGCCTATTAATGTAACACCATCGGGGATTGTTACACTTGTCAGTCCTGTGCAGCCATAAAAAGCATATTCACCTATTGATGTAACAGACTTACCGTCAATTTCAGACGGAATAACAACATCTCCGCCGTTTCCGGTATAACCTGTTATCGTTACACTGCCGTCCTCATTTTCCTCCCACTCGTAATCATTGGCTGTTTCAACATCTATTGCAGTAAAAGTAATTTCGTTTTCATTTGCATAAGTTTCGGCATAGCTGTTTTTGTAGCCGTGAATGGTAATATTATCACATCCGTAAAACGCACTCCTGCCTATATCCGTAACACTGTCGGGTATTGTTACGCTTGTCAGTCCTGTGCAATTGTAAAACGCCAAACTGCTTATTGATGTAACGCTGTCGGGTATCGTTACGTCTGTCAATCCTGTGCAATTGTAAAACGCCAAACTGCTTATTGATGTAACGCTGTCGGGTATCGTTACGTCTGTCAGTCCTGTGCAGCCGAAAAACGCCTTATAGTCTATATCGGTAACACTATCGGGTATGGTATAGGTACCTTTCTTACCTACGGGATATTTGATTAAAACAGATTTATCTTTGTTAAATAAAACACCATCTTCGGATGTGTAGCATTCGTTATTTTTATCAACACTTATTGCTGTAAGTCCTGTGCAGCCTGAAAACGTATCACCACCTATTGATGTAACACCTTTTCCTATTGTTACACTTGTAAGTCCTGCGCAATCGGCAAACGAACAATCTCCTATTGATGTAACACTTTCGGGAATGGTTACGCTTGTAAGTTCTGTGCAGTCCTCAAACGCAAAATTACTTATTGATGTAACACTGTCGGGAATTGTTACGTTTGTCAATCCTGTGCAGTCGGAAAACGCACTTTTGCCTATTAATGTAACACCATCGGGGATTGTTACACTTGTCAGTCCTGTGCAGCCATAAAAAGCATATTCACCTATTGATGTAACAGACTTACCGTCAATTTCAGACGGAATAACAACATCCCCGCCGTTTCCAGTATAATCTGTAATTGTTACACTGTCTTTGGATGTTGTTATCCCTCTAAGAAAGTTCATTTCTAACATTTTTAAAAAACATCCTTTCAATTTAATATTTGCATTTGACATAAGTAATTATATAATATAGTGGTACTATTTGTCAATACCCTTATTAAAATTTTTTGTTGACTTATTAAGTCTATTGGAATAAAATCAATTTTGTTAGGACTTTCTATAATTTCTTGTTATCATTATCTACTTAAAACATTTTTCGGTTTATATTTGCATTTGATATAAAATAGTGGTACCATTTATCAATGCCCTTACTAAAATTTTTTGTTGACTTATTAAGTTTGTTGGAATGAAATCAATTTTAAAGTTTGGAGGAATTTTATGAAAACATTTATTTGTAAAAAATGCGGCAAGGAATTTGAAAGTCCCGGAAATTACGCCTACTACTGTGTAGACTGTCGTGCGAAAAGGCAGACAGAACGAACGAGGGAATATAAAGCAAAGAAAAAAAATAACGAGGCAATAAAAGGGGTTGGTCAAGCTGATATATGTAAGTTTTGCGGCAAAGCATATATTAGAACCAGTGGCAATCAAAAAGTTTGTGACAATTGCCGTGAAGAATATAATAAAAAGTCAAATCAAAAGCCTCACGATAACTATGTATCCCGTAATTACGACGTCGTAAAGGTATATGTAAAAAAAGGTGAAAGAGCAAAGCTGAAAGAATTTGCAGCTCAATGCCACACAAGTGTGAATGAAATAGTAAATTACGGTATCTCCTTAGCTGTTAAAGAATTTTCAAAATCTATAAAAGAAGAAAAATAATTATTCCAACACACCATTGTTTTTTTGATGAATTTTATCAATATTTTTTAAATATTCGTTTAGAGAGTTTCTTGAAAATTCAATCTCTTTTAGTTCAGCAACAATTTCCTTATAGGTTTCGTTTAATTCTGTTCTTTGTGTTATCAGAGCAGTTCGCTCTCGCTCTAAAGATTCAATATTGGGTAGTTTCTTGTTCGGATAAAGAACCATCAAATTCTTAACAACGCTTTCGTATTTATCTATTGCGGAAGCGTTTTCTTTTTTGTATTTTTTACTCATACCACTCTGCCGGTAACCGTCATAGACAGGCTTATATTTTTTATATGCTCTCAGCAGCTTGATACGGTCTGAAAGATCGTCAATCTGACCTTGTGTTTTATTCAGCTGAGTAACGATAATCATACGGTTGTTGTAGGTAGAGGTTGCTCTGCTTTCAAGCTCCTGTTCGCTGTGGATTTGGTGAGTTGACAGAAAGTTTATCAGTCTGGAAACTTCCTGCATATTTTTTATTTCAGCCCAGTTAAGCAGTCCTTTAGAAGTTTGAAAAATTTCATTTGACGTGTCAATAATTTTTGTATGAACATTCCGACCGCTTATTCCTGTTTTAAGGAAAATATATTGCTCGATTCTTTTTCTTATTTGCGGTTCGTCATAGTACCAACCAAGAGTCTTTCCTCGTGTAAATCTTTCTTGATTCGGCATACGAAATTTTATTTTTATAACATTTTGGGGAGTATAAACGCACTCGATGTTTTTTGACCGAATTTTTTCCAAAAAATCATCAAAATTATTACTCTCCATTATCACTTCATCAATAACACTACGAAGTTTTGATTTCCACGATTTCCCCAGTAAATCTTGTTGCCATTCATAATAACATTTGCCTTTGCTCTTTTGAGGATTTTCTATTACAGATAATCCGTGTTCTCTGCATATTTCGTCACTAATATTTCTTAAATTCTCCCACGATTTTCCACCGCGATTTTCTGTATATTCAAAAGTTTTTAAATCCTCAAAACTGACATTATTAAAAATGATATGGTTATGAATATTATTATTGTTTATGTGAGTGGCAATGATATACTGAAATTTTCCTTTTAAAAATCTTTTTGCAAGTTTCTCTCCGATTTTTATTGCCAGTTCCGGTGTAACTTCTTTCCCCTTAAAAGATTGATAAATGTGCTGTGCAAGAACCGTTCCTTTACCACTGCCACAGGAACGAATTGTTAAAAATTCATTTGCTGCTTTTTGAAAATCCTCCGAGCAGTTATAACTACTAACGTACAATCCTTTTTCGGTTTTATCAGGATTCATAATATAAGCTATTGCTTTAGAGAGAGTAGTACGGATTGGATGGATGTTAGTGACTGCCATATCTCGTTTAGCACCTCTTTTAGATAATTAAAATCATCTTCATACATTCGGCTCGTTGTATTCACTCTAATTGCCATTTGATTTATGTTTTTCTGTATGCCTACAAGCGATTTCCGCAATTTTTTTAAGTCCTGATTTTCATAATTTACAATTACTCCTGTAATTGCCATTTTTCGAAGATAGGCACCTATTGATTTACTGTCCGAAAGTTTTGCTTTTTTTATAATAAAAATTTTTTCTTCCTCCGTAACACGGAACGTTATTTTTAAATTACGTCTATTTTCATCTTTCATATTTACATTCCTTTCTGCTTCACTAAAACGCATAAATTTGTGAGTTAGGTTAAACTTACTTGCTGAGTTTCTGTAATGACTGATAGTCTAAAACGGTTATTAATTAGATGGAAATTTTTCTGCAACAACGGGGTCTTAGGGGTGTCCCCTAACAAGCACAATGCCTGACGGAACGGAGGGCATTTTTGCCAAATGTCCGACATTTGGCAGTGCTTGCTATTCTTGAGTACACTATTCTTGTCACATTTTGCTATAATGGCGAAAATCATGTGTTTACGAATAAAAAAGCCGTCTATATATAAGCCGAAAAAAATGCAAAATCGCACCCCTTTTTGACAAAAAATTATAAAAAGTTTTTTTAAAAATATTGAGAATTAAATTAATATATGTTATTCTAAAAGTATCAATTATTTACTTGTTTGTTCGACTTTAGCCGAGGAGGTTAAATAAGAATGAACAATGATTATAATAATAAGGCATCAAGCACTCATAATTTACAAAAAAAAATTCAGCAAATGAATCGTCGAACACGTTACGTTCTTAATGAGCGTGATTACGGCAAAGGCAAACGTAAATTTATCAAATTCGATGAACGCTACATACAGCAGGATCCTATGTCGGTAGAAGATGTAATATCTTCCCGATACTTGCACATTGCCCTCAATCAAGCGTTGGCTGAACTGACTGCTGATGAGAATGAGATTATTACTGAGTGCTTTTTTGAAAGTGAAAAAGTGAACTTCACTAAGCTCGCAAAAAAGCATAAAGTAAGCAGACAGGCATATTGTCGCAAAGAAAAACGCATTTTACAAAAATTGAAAAAATCTGTCGTTTTTCACTACAACAAACTTTATAATTTGTGTAACACGACGAAATTATAAAAAAATACGTTTTTTAGGGGTGCGATTTTGTATTTTTTTCGGCTTGTTAATAGAGAGTTTATTCTCTCTATATGCGTTATTTTGCTAAATCAATTGCATTTTGGTGTGAAGTATGGTATCGTGAAAGAAACTGAATTCCATTATTTGCCTGTTTGTGGAAAGGAGAAAAAATGGAAATACAAACAGGACGTTACAAAATCACTGCCCTTTATGCACGTTTGTCGGCTGACGACGAGTTGCAAGGCGACAGCAATAGCATAATCCATCAAAAACAAATTCTTGAAGAATTTGCAGCTAACAATGGTTTAGGCAATTGTCAATTTTACGTTGACGACGGCTGGACTGGAACAAATTTTGACAGACCCAATTTTCAACGTTTGGTTACTGATATAGAAAATCAAATAGTTGATACGGTAATTGTCAAAGATTTATCTCGATTAGGAAGAAACTATTATCAGGTTGGATATTATACTGAAAAATTTTTTTTGGAACACAACATTCGATTTATCTCGATAACCGATAATGTTGACAGTATCAATGGTACGAATGAATTCGCACCATTTCATAACTTGATAAATGACTTCTATGCAAAAGATATAGCGAAAAAACAAAAGGCTGTGATTGAGAGCAAAGGTAACGCAGGACAACGATTGACTACGAGGGCAATTTTCGGCTATAAAAAGGACGAAAACGGTCAATGGATTATCGATGAAGAAGCTGCTTCGGTTGTCAAAAAAATTTTTGACTTATGTTCGAGTGGAAAAGGTGTTCAGCAAATTGCAAATTATCTTTTTGCGAACAAAATTAAAAATCCAACAGCATACAAAGGCAAAGTCAAAGAGGGAAGCGTTGCAGAACGCAATCCGTATCTTTGGTCAGCACAAACAGTTTCGCAAATTCTGAGCAAACAGGAATACTGCGGTGACACTGTTAATTTCCGTTATCGCAAGAAGGGACTGTGCAGCAAAATCATTGTCAAGAACAGTCCCGAAGATATAAAGATTTTTGAGGACACACACGAAGCAATTATTAGCAGAGAACTATTCGGTAAGGTACAGCAAATTAGAAGTAAAAAACGTCGAAGAGCAGCTATTGAAAAGCCTGTACTTTTCGAGGAGATTTACTGCTCGGATTGTGGTAGCAGAATGTTAATTATACGTTCAAGAAACTATCATCCGGCATCATACGTTTGCTCTACATACAGAAAGGCTCTGGTGGTTAAAGAACATTCTTGTACATCGCACTATATATCAGAGAAGGTACTTGCAAAAATTGTTTTAGAATTGATTAATCAGCTTTTACTTTTTGCACGAAAAAGTCCTACAATTTTCCGACAGACTGTCACATCCGAATTTACCAAACAAAATGGACTTTCACAAGCAAAGCTAAAAAAAGAAATCTTGATTGCTCAGAAAAGAACAACCGAGATCAATAAGATAATCAAGGAATTATATGAGGACAAGGTGAAAGGTAATATTTCTCTTGAGATATTCCAAAAGCTCTCTTCCGCATATGGTTTGGAACAAAATGCTATTAATGCAAAAATTTTAGACGACAAAAAGAAAATTGCTGAACTCGGTAAAACGAGAGAAGCTCTGAAGGGATTTCTTGATGTAGTAGAAAATTATTGTGAAAATGGCGAAATACAAGAACTTACAAAAGATATTGTAGAAGATTTTATCGACCACATCGTAATTGACCAAGAAAAAAAGGCTGACGGAAAACGTCAACCTAAAATCTACTTCAAAGGGATTGGCTTATTAAGTGACAATGTGCTACGCTAAAACAACAAACACTAAAGATATGGATATAAAAGACAAGTTAAGACTTGCAATATGTATGAATGATAGTCAATGGCTTACTTTAGACTATGACAAAAAAGAAATGTATAATAAATTTGACACACATTTAAGAAAAATTGATGAGGAATATCGAACAACTTTAATAAATTTTGCACAAAGTAAATATTTTATTATAAATTTTACTATGGCACAACTTATGGAAATGGAACAAACTGATAGAAATAAAATAGCATTATATTTATTTAATATTATTAGCGAACTATAATAAATATGATTTTAGATGATTTTTGTATGGATTTCTAATTTTATTTAATAATTTATAGTAATATTTTTGAAAAATTGATATAATTATTAACATAAATAGTAAATATTAGAGGAGATTAGAAAATGGAATGTGATGATGATAGAAGTGAAGAAGCTATTGAAAAAGCAAATGAAAGATGGAATAGTATACATAGTCATTATGAAAGAAAAAAAATCAAATATGATGATTGGTTAGAATTATTTGATAGAGCAATTAAAAATTGCAAGACACCAATTATAGATTTAGGTTGTGGTAGTGGTAATGATACATTATACCTAATTGAAAGAGGTAAAAAGGTAATACCTTGTGATTATTCCAAAAATGCAATTGAGAACATAAAAAACAATTTTCCGGAGATAGAAAGAGCAGAATGTTTTGATATGACTAAAGGTCTTCCTTTTGAAGACAATTTAACTGATATAATAATTAGTGATTTATCATTACATTATTTTACAGAGAAAAAAACTTTTGAAATATTAGATGAGATAAAAAGAGTTTTAAAACCTAATGGTTTATTATTTTTTAGAGTTAATTCAATAAATGATGTTAATTATGGAGCTAAAGAAGGCAAGGAAATTGAATCTCACTTATATGAAACAGCTGATGGAAGATATAAAAGATTTTTTGATGAAAAAGATATTGCAGCATTCTTTGCAAATTGGGAAAAATTATATATTCACGAAGAAAAAATAGGAAGATATGGTGCAGAAAAAGTATTATGGAGAGGTGCCTTTCAGGTGCCGTTAAAAATAAAACCTTGTATCATACGGGTATGATAATTTACCCGAATGATACAAGGTATTTTATTAAAACTATATTAACCGATTGCCGAAAGTAGGTCTAAATAACGGTTTTTAAATAATCGCGTACAGACTGTTCGGTATCAAGCGCCGCCGCTTTTTCCGCAACTTCATCTGCTTTTTGTTTTGTCCAACTTGAAATACATTTTCTTACTTTTAATACGGACGGAGGTGAAACGCTAAATTCGTTAAGCCCGTATGATATAAGCAAAGGAATCATCATAGGATCGGCGGCGGCCTCTCCGCACATACCGACAGGTATATTATTGTCCCTTGCACATTTTATTATATGCTTTAACATTCTTAACACACTCGGCTGAAGTACACTGTACAGATAAGAAACATAACTGTTGCCTCTGTCACATGACATAGTGTATCCTGTAAGATCATTTGTTCCTATACTGAAAAAATCCGCTTCTTTGGCAAGTATATCGGCAATAACAGTAGCAGATGCAGTTTCGACCATTATACCGACCTTTATGTTTTCATCAAAATCCGTACCGCTTGATTTAAGCTCTGATTTTACCTCTTCAATCAATGCTTTTCCTTCCCTGAGTTCTTCAATACAGGTGATAAGGGGGAACATAATACTAATGCTACCGAATGAACTTGCTCTCAATATAGCTCTTAATTGAGTTTTAAAAATATCACGATTTTTAAGGCAATATCTTATTGCACGAAATCCCATAAAAGGATTGGCTTCTTTTTTAAGTCCCATATAGGGAATATCCTTATCTCCGCCTATATCGAGCGTTCTTATGATAAGCGGCTTTCCTTTTAATATAAGAGCTGCTTTTTTATAAGCTCGGAACTGCTCCTCCTCGGTGGGTAATGAGGTTTTATTCATAAACAAAAACTCTGTTCTGAAAAGACCTACGCCCTCACCGTCAAATTCAACAGCCTGCGCCGCATCATCGGGGTCACCTATATTGCAAACAAGCTGATATATTTCTCCGTCGGCAGAAATTGTTGCTTTGCCTCTGAAACTTTCAAGAGCTTTTTTCTCACGCATTAACTGTTCACGTTTTGCATTATAGTGTTCGAGCTGTGCATTGTCGGGAAGATTAAATACTTCTCCGTTACTGCCGTCAACTATTACGGTATTTCCGTTTTTTACATCATTTAACAAATCGGGAATGCCCATAACGGCAGGTATTTCCAAAATTCTTGCAAGAATTGCACTATGTGAAGTCATTCCGCCCGTTTCCGTGATAATTCCTGCTATGTTCTCACGATTTATTCCTGCAACCATTGACGGGGTAAGCTCTTTGACGGCAAGTATCGTATCCTTTGGAGCATCGCTTATATTTACTTCCTCAATTCCGAGAAGAATTTTCATAACACCCGTCTTTACGTCACGAATATCGGCGGCTCTTTGTTTAGTCAATTCATCATCTGCCGATGAGAAAATGGTTATAAACATATCGCAGATATTTTCAAATGCAGCTTCGGCACAATATCCGTCGTTTATGAGTTTTTCTGTTTCGCCGATCATATACGGATCTTTTACTATACTGATATGACCAAGCATAATTTCCGCATCTGCTTCACCCGCAGATACACTAAGTGCATCAGCTTGCTTTTGCGTATTTTGGCAAAAAAGCTCGACAGCACTGTTAAGGCGTTCTTTTTCGGTCTTAATGTCGGTCACTTTTTTGGGCGTATATTCAAGCGAACATTCTTCGATAATAAGTACCTTTCCTATTCCGATACCGTCTGAAACACCTGTTCCTTTAAGCATATTTATCACCTCGTATTTATAAAGCAAATGTTTGTTTATTCGCCGAAACCGCTTTCAATAAGTTTGCCGGCTTCTGAAAGTGCTTCGTTTTCGTCATCGCCGTCACATATTAGTTCTATCTCACTTCCGCACTTCATACAGGCGGCTATTAAATTAAGTGTGCTTTTGGCATTGTAGTTGTTGCCGTTGAAGTTTATCGTTACTTTGCACGAATATTTTCCCATAGCTGCGGAAAATATCGAGGCAGGACGCATATGAAAGCCCTGAGCATTTGAAATTGTAAATTTTTTTGTGATCATAATAATTACTCCTTTTTATTTAATTATTGAAAATGAAGAATATCATTTTTATATTTAATCAGATTCTTTTTTCGGGCGTTTGAGAATTGCCAAAAGAAACATTCCAACAACAGATCCTATAATTAAGGATAAGAAGTACATAAAAGGATTTCCTATTGTTGCAATTACGAAAATTCCTCCGTGCGGTGCCATAAGGGTACAACCGAACAGCCATGAAAGACCTCCTGCAACAGCGGCGCCTAATGCACATGAGGGAATTACCTTTAGCGGATATGAAGCGGCGTAGGGAATAGCACCCTCAGTCACAAACGAAAGACCCATAATATAATTTACTATACCGCTCTTTCTCTCATCGGCAGACCATCTGTTTTTGAAGAATGTTGTTGAAAGTGCAATAACTATCGGAGGAACCATACCGCCTATCATTACAGAAGCCATTATCTGCCAGCAAATTTGTTGTACGGCAGGATCCGTGACAGATGCGGCGGTTGTAAGCATACCCGTTCCGAATACATAGGCGGCTTTATTAAACGGTCCTCCCATATCTATCGACATCATAGCGCCGAGAATACAACCGAGAAGTATTCCGAAATTATTATCGCTAAGCCAGGTAAGACCATTATTAAGACCTGTATTTATAAGGCCCATTATCGGATTTACTGCACACATCATTACTCCGACGATTCCAAGACCCGACAGCGGGTAAATAAGAACCGGTTTGATACCCTCAAGAGCAGATGGCATCTTATCGCAAAGCCTTTCAACGCACTTCATAATAAATCCGGCAAGAAATCCGGCAAGCAAAGCTCCCAAAAATCCGGAGGGTACGGTTTCAGCGGCGGCAGGGTCGGTGAATGTGGCACCGTTTGAGGCCAGAAGTCCTCCGACAATTCCTACAAGGATACCGGGTCGGTCGGCAATGGACATAGCAATAAATCCTGCAAGTATCGGGAGCATAAAGTTAAACGCATATCCGCCTATGGTTTTGAACCATGCCGCCGCAGGCGTTACCGTGCCAAATGCACTGTTTCCGGCGGCTTGAACTCCGTTTGCCGAATCTATAAGGAAAGCTATTGCTATAAATATTCCTCCTGCAACGACGAATGGCAGCATGTGGGATACACCGTTCATAAGGTGCTTATAGAGTTTTCTTCCAATACTTTCTTCATTATTATTGTTCGGAGCAGACTGATCGGCTTTTTGATTTGAGTGAAAGACAGGTGCTTTTTTGTTGATGATTATGTTTATTAATTCTTCGGGTTTATGTATTCCGTCCGCAACTTTGGTTGAATAAACGGGTTTTCCGTCAAATCTCGCAGTTTCCACACTTTTATCCGCTGCAATAATAATTCCGTCACATTCTGCTATTTCCTTAGCTGTCAGCACATTTTTTGCTCCGCCTGATCCGTTAGTTTCAACTTTAATTGTTATGCCCATTTTTTTACCGGCTTTTTCAAGAGCTTCGGCAGCCATATATGTATGAGCAATTCCCGTAGGGCAGGCTGTTACAGCGAGAACCCTAAATGTGCCGTTTGGATTTTCGGCATTTTTCTGTTTGTTTTCTTCGGGAAATTTCTCATTCTCCTTTTGGTCAATAATCTTAAGAAATTCTTCAGATGTCTTTGCCTTTTTCAATTTTGCTGTAAATTCCTCGTCCATCAGCATTTGCATAAGTCTTGCAAGAACTTCAAGATGAACGTCGCCGTCCGTGGTTGCTGCAATCATAAATAAAAGTTCACACTTTTCTCCGTCGGGAGAATCGTAATCTACGCCATCAGGTACGGTTATGGCGGCAAGCGAGGGCTTTTTTACCGAGCTGCTTTTGGCGTGGGGTATCGCAATTCCCATACCGATTGCCGTTGTAGACATTTTCTCTCTTTTAATGATTCCCTCACGATAAGCGTCTATGTCGTTCAAATTTCCGCTTTTGCTGTGCAGAGAAATGAGCTTTTCAATAGCCGACGCTTTGTCTTTTACGGACACTCCGATTTCAATGCTTTGTCTGCTTAAAAGATCTGTAATTCTCATAATTAACCCTCCTCAAAATTGTTTTGAACTGAGTAAATTCAGTATTTCTTTGATTTTTTCTCTTGTGGCGAGTCCTCTTGAAAAGGCGGTTGCATTTCCGCAGGCTGTGCCGAGCATAAATGAATAAGAGTAATCATTTGTTTGTTCGTATCCTGCAATAAAACCTGCTACCATTGAGTCACCTGAACCGACGGTACTTATTACTTTTTTATCGACTACACCGGATCTGTATTTGTTTCCTGTTTCGTCGAATAATAATGCGCCGCCGCTGCCGAGAGAAACTATGACGTTTCTTGCTCCCATTCTTTTTAATTCGCATACATATTTTTCGATGTCACTATTGTTTTTTATGTCCGTATTGAATATTTCGGATAATTCCTGCTTATTCGGTTTTATCAAAAACGGTCTGTGTTTCAGCGAATCTGTAAGGAGCTTTTTAGCGGCGTCGATTACTATGCGAACATTGCGCCCCTCCAATCTTTTTAGTATTTTTTCATACGAATTTGACGGAAGAGTATTCGGTATGCTGCCCGCAATAACTATCGTATCTCCGTCCTTGATCATATCTGTTTTTTTCAGAAGTGTTTCAAATTCTTCCTCACATATTTTCGGACCTTGACAGTTGATCTCGCTTTCCTCTCTTGCTTTAAGTTTGATATTTATTCTCGAAATACCGTCTTTTAATCTTATAAAATCGGTTTCGATACCTTTCAAACTTAAATCATCTTCGATAGCCTTTCCTGTAAATCCCGCCGTAAAACCTATGGCTTTATTTTTTATGCCGAGTTCGGAAAGTATGCAGGATACATTTATTCCTTTTCCGCCGATGTGGTATTCCTCACAAATTGTTCGGTTTGTAATTCCCGGTATAAAGCTGTCAAGTTGAACGGTGTAGTCGATAGAGGGATTTAATGTAACTGTGTATATCATGGAGTCACCTCCCTTATTACGGTTTTGTCGGAAAATTCGTCGCAAAGAAGTTTGTCGGTTATTATACAGCATTTTTTCAGAGGAGCAAATGTAATGGGGAATACTTTTCGGAATTTACTGTGGTCGGCAAGTACAAAGGAGATATAGCTTTTTTCTACTGCTTTTTCCTTTATTATGCCTTCCTCAATATCGGGAGTTGTAAATCCGGCTTGTATGTCTATACCGTTTGTTCCTATAAATGCCTTTGTGAAATTATAATTTGATAGGCTTTTTATACTTTCAGAGCCTATAACTGCCGCTGTTACCGCTTTTATCCTGCCTGCTGTGATATATGCGTTAAGCCCTTTTGCGAGGAGCTTTTGTGCATGGATTATTCCGTTCGTGACAAATACGGCTTTTGTATTTTCAATAAAATCTATCATTCGTGCCGTAGTCGTTCCGGCGTCGATATAAACGAAATCTTCATCGTTTATCAAAGCCGCAGCATATTTTGCTATACTGCTTTTTTCATCGGGCATCAATATTTCACGGGTCGGGACTGCCTGTTCGGAAACACCTTCCGTCGGTTTTATGGAAACCGCACCTCCGAATACTTTTTTTAGTTGTCCTGCATCGTCAAGATTATTCAAATCACGGCGAACGGTAGACTCTGAAGTATTAAGTATTTCCGAAAGCTCTGTTACAGTAATTGAACCACGGCTGTTCAATAAATTAAGTATTGTTCGATGTCTTTCTGAAGTAAGCATTTTCAATCACCTCTTGATTATATTATAGTCCAAAATCAATCAAAGTCAAGCATAAATCATCAATTATTTTCAAATTTACTAAAAATTCATAAGCTGTTCATATTTATCGCTTATAACATAATTGTAAACAGTCAAATTTAATCAAAATATGATTTAGTATGCTCATTTGATTGGAGGAATATTATGGACAACATTAAATATCTGAAATTACTTTCCGAGAAATACCCTACGGTAAGTTCTGTTTCAAGGGAAATAATCAATCTTACCGCTATTCTTAATCTTCCGAAAGGAACAGAACATTTTATGAGTGATATACACGGTGAGTATGAAGCCTTTTACCATATTTTAAATAACTGTTCGGGCGTTATAAAGGAAAAGGTTGATATGCTTTACAGCGACACTATATCAGAAAGTGAGAGAGAGGAAATTTGTACTATAATTTATTATCCGAATGAAAAATTAAATTTGATAAAAAAAGAGAGGGGGATAAGCTCCGACCGTTACAGAATTATCATAAATCGAATGATAAAAATTGCGGGAATTTTATCATCAAAATATACACGCTCTAAGGTGCGTAAAGCTATGCCGAAAGATTATGCCTACATTATAGACGAATTACTTCATGCCCAAAAAGATGAGGACGATAATCAGGTTTTATATCACCGTAAAATACTTGATACTATCATAAATATAGGTGCAGATGATTTTATTGTTGCGCTTGCGGGACTTATAAAGCGGCTTGCTGTTGACCGTTTGCATATAGTCGGGGATATTTTCGACAGGGGAGCGGACGCAGATAAAATACTTGATCTGCTTATTGAATATCATTCACTTGATATACAATGGGGGAATCATGATATGTTATGGATGGGAGCAGCATCGGGAAATGAAGCGTGTGTTGCGAATGTTGTTCGTAACTGCATAAAATATAGGACAGTGCGTATACTCGAAAGCGGATACGGAATAAGTCTTAGAAAGCTCACGCTTTTTGCTGAAAATAAATATAAATCAGCCGACCCCATGAGCGCAGCAATGAAAGCTATATCAGTTATACAATTTAAGCTGGAAGGTCAAATCATATTAAGACGTCCCGAATACGAAATGAACGACAGACTTTTGCTTGACAAAGTTGATATGGAAAACGGTACGGTAATATCGGAAGGAAAGAAGTACAAGCTGAACAGTACAGATTTCCCGACTGTTGACAAAAATTCACCCTATGAATTGACGGACGATGAAAAGAAAATAATTGATGAACTGAGAGAGTCATTTATAAACAGCAGCAGACTGAAACGACATATTACATTCCTATTTGATAAGGGCAGTATGTATAAATGCTTTAACGGGAATTTACTTTATCACGGCTGTGTTCCTCTTGACGAAAACGGGAATTTTTTCGGAATAAGGCTTTTTGGAAAAGTATTCAAAGGAAGAGCATATTTTGATGTTGCGGAAAAAATCGTAAGGCGTGCATATTTCGGAAGCAATAAAAACATAGAAGATATTGATTTTATGTGGTATTTGTGGTGCGGGAAAAAATCACCTTTATGCGGTAGGACGATAAAAAGTTTTGAGCGTTATTTTATAGACGACAAATCCGCATGGGAGGAGGAAACAGACCCCTATTACCGATTTTATCATACGGAAAAAATATGCAATATGATTTTGCGTGAATTTGATATGTATTCTCCGTCTTCTCATATTGTAAACGGACATACACCTGTTTTGACAGCAAGAGGGGAACAGCCCATAAGAGCAAACGGAAAGCTTATCGTTATTGACGGAGGTTTTTGCAGAGATTATCATAAAAAAACAGGAATAGCAGGATATACGCTTATATACAATTCCCACGGGCTGAGAATTAAGGCACATCAGCCGTTTGAAAGTATAGAAAATGCTATGAAAGAAAATAGGGATATTCTTTCAAGCTCGGAAAATATTGAAACGGAAAATTACAGAATAATGGTAAAGCATACCGATAACGGCAAAAACATACAAACGGAGATAAATGACTTATACGATTTGCTTGAAGTTTACAGAAACGGGGAAATTGATGAATAAGATTATCAAAAAGTGCGGTACGGTTTTTGGTGTTGTAAGAGATCAACATAAAAAGGAATTAATGAAAGACATAGACTGAAAGAAAATTTTATTCGTTATGTTTTAGACTATCAGAGGGGAACAATAGAAAAATGCTGAATAAAAAATACCGCAATCCCATTAAGGACTGCGGTATGTAAAAAATAAACTTGGTTTTTTCGGGCGGCGGATAGCCTGTCCCGATTCGTGGTATTTCCATAATTGCTCCCATTTCGGGGACAGCTTTCGGCTTTTCAAATGTTAATACGTCAACACAGGAATTATATTGTATGAAGCTAATCTAAAGCACTACAATATTTACAGCAATTTTTCCCATTGTTTCAGTTCGGAAGCGGAATTTAAAATTCTCCCTTCGATAATTTCGGTATTTGCCGAAACTGATGTTTTTAGGCCTTCAACAGCCTTTCCGAAACCGCTGCCACCGGAGGTGGCGAACAGCACGATTTTTTTGCCGGAAAAGTCATAGCTTTCCAAAAACGTGTTTATGATCGTCGGCGCAACATACCACCAAATCGGGAATCCCAAAAGAATCGTATCATAAGCGACGATGTTTGCGTCGGTGTCCGCCAATGCCGGACGGCAGGATTTATCGGACATTTCCACACTGCTGCGGGATTTTTTATCCATCCAGTTGAGGTCTGCCTGCGTATAGGGGACGGCAGGCCGAATTTCGTACAAATCGGCTCCAATGGAGCTTGCCAAGTCTTTCGCAACACCGGCTGTCGTTCCGCTTGCTGAAAAATATGCTACCAATGTTTTGCTCATTGTGATTTTCTCCTTTCTTACCTGAACGACCGCTCAAAAATGCCGGCCACATCTTCATCTGTCATTTCGCACGGGTTGGCGGCATACAGACCGCCCATTGTTTCTCTCGCATTGACCGCCAACGTCATACATTCATCTTTTGTAAATCCGTAATCGCTCATCTTCAAATCGTCCACACCGCAGTCCTTTTGAAGCTGTACCAGAGCGTCTATAAAATCCTGCGGGGAGGTCGGATTTTCCACGCCCATCGCTTTTGCCATTTTTATGAACCTGTCGTCGCAAGCGTGTCTGTCCACAAAGAACTGTGCAAATTCTTTGGAAATCATTATAAGCCCTGCGCCGTGTTGGAGATTACGGTGGTATGCGCTCATCGCGTGTTCCATTGAGTGCTGCGCCGTTGTTGAAGTAAGCTGCATAGTGATACCTGCCATTGTGCTTCCGTATGCAACGTGTTCTCTTGCCTCAAGGTCGCTGCCGTCTTTCACCGCACGAGGCAGATATTTTGCAATATTTTCAATGGCGGATAATGCGATAGCTTCTGACAGGATATTCAGAGATGTTGACATCATAACTTCGGTATTGTGGAACAGAGCATCAAAGCCTTGATAAGCCGTATATTTAGGCGGTACGGTCACCATATATGTCGGATCGACTACCGCAAGATAAGGCTTTCCTACTCCGGGTATGCCGAAGCCTATCTTCTCGTGCGTATCTTCCTTGCAAATAACGCCCCATTCATTCATTTCCGAGCCGGTACCCGAAGATGTAGCAATCGTCACAATAGGCAGCGGCTTATTTACAAGCGGCAGAGCCTTTCCCGTTCCGCCGACAACATAATCCCACAAATGACCGGAATTTGTTGCCATAGTTGCCACTGCCACGGAAGAATCAAGAACCGCACCGCCGCCAAGTGCAACGATAAAATCACAGCCGTTTTCTTTGGCGAAAGCGGCAGCTTCTTCCACCACTTCGACAAGCGGATTTTCCATTATTTTTGCAAATTCTGCATATTCCACTCCGGCTCTTTTGAGTTCTTCGACTGTCTTATCATAAGAGCCGTTTTTATGGACTGATTGACCTTTTGACAACAGCAGCAGAGCCTTTTTACCGGGCAGTTTTTCGTTATGAAGTTCGCCGAGTTTTCTTGTTCCAAATAGCAGCCTTGTAGGGTTGTTAAATACAAAATTCATCATATATAAATTCCTCCTGATTTTAGTCTATATGCGGCAAGAGTAAACATCATAACAGGTGCAGGTAAAAGCGTTACGATATTTTTTATTTTCATTTTAAATCTCCATATTGCTTGTCATCAACCGGTTCCAGCCATTCGTTCGAGCCGTTTTCTCCGGGGACTTCAATCGCAAGGTGGGAGAACCAACTGTCGGGCGCGGCGCCGTGCCAATGTTTAACGCCTGCGGGAATATTGATACAATCGCCGGGCTTCATTTCCACGGCTTCTTTGCCCCATTCCTGATAGTATCCGCGGCCGCCGACGCATACAAGAATTTGTCCGCCGCCCTTATCGGCATGGTGAATGTGCCAATTGTTGCGACAGCTCGGCTCAAAGGTCACGTTGAAAATACCCACCTGTTCCTTGGACACCGGCGCAAGATAGCTTTGACCTATGAAATACTGCTTGAATCCGTCGTTCGGCGCGCCAATAGGGAAAAGTATAGTGTTTTGATATTTGTCTTTTTCCGTCAGTTCAGGCTCTGCCTCGTTCCAAACATCTTTGGCAAGTCTGAACACCGCCCACGCCTTCGGCCAGCCGACATAGAAGCCGACGTGCGTCACGATAGCGGCTATCTCCGCTTTTGTCACGCCGTGGGCTTTTGCGTTTTCGAGGTGGTAGGTCAGCGACGAATCGGTTATGCCCGAACTCATCAGTGCCACGACGGTGATAATGCACCGGGTTTTCAGGTCGATGTCGGGATTGTTCCAGTTCTCACCAAAGAGAACGTCGTCGTTGAAGTGGGCAAAATCCGGCGCGAAGTCGCCAAGTTGATTTCTGCCTGCGGTCTGTGTGATTTTTTCCATGATAAAATCCTCCTTATAAATTATTTCTTAAACTTCATTGCCTGCTTTTTGTTTGCCGTTCTGCGCCATCACGCCAACTAAGGCATGTGGGACATACAGCCCATACAAATACGGGAAACAGTCAAGTCGGCTTTTCCTAATTTTGTGTACCTCATCATAAAACCTCCTTGCTTATTTTCCTAATAACATTCTTGCACAGTTATAGGTTATCTCGTAAATCGACATAAACACATAGTTGACGCCTGCTTCCTCCATTGCAGTCCTTTGCTTTTCCGTCACAAACGTGTACGGATAGATACCGAACATAAACGGGAAAAAGGTGTAGAGGAAACGTTGCTTTTCGGCGATCGGCATTTCCGGGAAATACTGCTCTAAACAGTGCATGACTGTTTTTAAGGAGTTGCCGTAAGCGATTTTAAATTCAACGAGCCGTTCGGGGCGGCTGCTGCTTTCGAGGTCGTAATGATTCATGGACATTATTTTGAGCAGTTGCGCGCGCTCTTCAAGGGAACGTGCCAATTTATCCGCAAATCCGTCCTTGGTAAGCGTTACATTTTCCGCCATGATACGGTCTAAGTCAGCGATCCACAGCTCGTACTCCCGTTTGAGCAGAGCGAGGAAGATTTCCTCTTTCGTCTGAAAATAGTTGTAAATCGAGGTTCGGGTAAAGCTGGTGACGCTGCCAATGTCCTTTAATGTGATTTCCTTGAAGCTCTTGGTCTGATATAGCTTTTCGCAGGCATTAATAATTTCCTCTCTGCGTGCCTCTGTCAGTTCCGGTGATCCTTTTGGCATCTTGTGTCCTCCTTATTTTTTCGCCATATAGGGTGTTGTCGATAGTACAGATGAAGCTCTCAAAATCGGGGGGTATTGTAAATTTATAGATACGGGATAAAGCGCCGGCTTGGAACCGATATTTTTCTTTATAATTCGTACCTCCGAATTTCTATTCTGACATCATGTTAATATGAAGTATAACACTATTCTGACACAGTGTCAACACATTTTTTAAATTTTCTTCAGTCTTTCAAAAGATTTTTACATTGCACTCGTATGAGGTTACTTAGCAATGCCACGGTATTTTTTTAATGAAAAGACTGTATGTTTATATTTTGATAAAAAAGTGCGGCACAGAATAGATCCTGCGCCGCGCACTTCAATTTACCCATATATTTCAAAAATTTTTTCACGTTTGGACGGTCTTGATATATCCATTTGCATTGCAGTATTGTCTAAGTTATCCCGAATATGCTGCGGATTTGTGGACTTCGGAAAGATGACGTTGCCCGCCTGAATGTGCCAACGGAGAATGACTTGTACATTAATCTTGCCGTATTTCTTCGCAAGCTCGGTAAAGACCGGCTCATTTATCGGCTTCTTAAAGCAATCTACTAAAAATGAGCATAAATAAGAATTTTAGTTTGATTGTGCGGAGTTTGCTTTTTGTGTTGACAATTGGAAAACTATATGTTATATTTGTAATGTAGTTAGCTACACTACTAACAAACCGACAAACATATAAAATGGAGGTGCTGTTTTTGTATGTAGATCCAAACATAGAAAAGCCGATATTCATTCAGATTGCTGAGCAAATCGAGGATTCGATTTTTACAGGTATCTTTCCCGAAGAAACACAAATTCCTTCAACAAATGAAATATCTTCTCTATTAAATATCAACCCACATACTGTACTGAAAGGTATGAATATGCTCGTAGATGAAGATATTATCTACAAAAAACGGGGTCTTGGTATGTTTGTTAGGTCGGGCGCTGTAAAAAAAATTCGGACAAAAAGAAAAAATCGGTTTTATGAACAATATGTAGAACCACTAATCAATGAAGCTGAAAAACTGCAAATGTCAAAACAAAGTATTATTTCCTTGATAGAAAGGGGCTATAACAATGGAAGCCATACAGATTAAGAATATAAGCAAAAAATACAAAGACGTTGTTGCTCTTGATAATGTGTCTTTCTCTTTTGAATATGGAAAGATTTACGGACTTCTGGGGAGGAACGGCGCCGGAAAATCCACGCTGATAAATATAATTGCAAACAGGATTTTTGCCGATAGTGGGAATGTATTAATTGACGGTATTTCCGCAAAAGAGAATATAGCTATACATAACAAGATTTTTTGTATGAGCGAAGCTGATTTATACAACAGGGATTTAAAGGTGAAAGAGCATTTTAAATGGGCATCTCGATTTTATGACAGCTTTGATTCAAGCAAAGCCTTGGAAATTGCAAAACAGTATGATCTTGATATTAACAAGCGTTTCAAAGAATTGTCCGAAGGGTATCAATCAATTTTTAAACTAATTATTGCTTTATCGCTGAACGTACCCTATGTTATTTTTGACGAACCGGTATTGGGGCTGGATGCTAACCACCGTGAGCTGTTCTATAATCTGCTTTTAAAAGAGTTTGAGGCAGGGCAACAAACCTTTATTATTGCCACTCATTTAATTGAGGAGGTCACTGAAATTATTGAGGAAGTCGTTTTTATCGACAAAGGCAAAATTATTGTTAACGAAAGCGTCGAAACATTGCTCCAAAAGGGATACAGCGTTTCCGGCTCGATAAAGGAAGTAGACAGTTACTGTAAAGGCAGGGAAATCATCGGATATGATGAATTGGGCGGTTTGAAGATTGCTTATATAATAGGCGAGAAGCCTGCAATGTCCGAAAAAAGAAATTTACAAATCAGTACAATGACTTTGCAAAAGCTGTTTATCAAAATGACGAATGAAAGAGGTAAATGAATATGATTAAACTGAAACCGGCTGTTTTGTATAATTGTTCCACTAAGATAAAACCGATTGGTATTTTTTATCTTGTTCAGTATACTATATTTGCTCTTATTTGTATTATAATTAACATTTGTACAGGGAAAAATCAGAATGGCAGTAACGGTCTTGAACTTTGTACTATCGTTTTTGTAAGCATTACGGGAGTGTTGAGTTTCAAAGAGGATTTTAAAACGCTTTTACAAAACGGTTATACAAGAAAATACATTTTTCTGTCTACTGTATGTATGTTTGTCACAATAACGGGTTCAATGGCCATTATTGATACCGTAATAGGAAACGTCTTACATCATTTTATTTCCGGTTACAATACTATTTTCGGTATGATGTATGGCTATGACAATCTGCTTTTAAATTGGTTGTGGCTGACGGTTGTTTATATGTTGTTTTGCAGTCTGTTTTATTTGGCGGTGTTGGTCATAAATAAAGTCGGAAAGATGACGTCGCTCCTTATTGGCGTTGGACTTGTCGGCGTTATCCTTGTTATTGTTTCACTGTTCCGTTTTGTATTCTCTTCGGAAATCGTTAGTAATATAATGCGTTTTGTAATGAACGCAATGGGTTTTATGAATGACGGAACCCAAAATCTTCTATTCCCGATTTTGTCCTTTTTTGGCATCGGATTTGTTTTGACCGTATGTTCCTATGCAATAATCCGTCGTACAGAGTTAAATTGACAATATGAATTATTTCAATTAGATCTTATGGTGCAGATTGCATAAAATATTAGTGTAATAATTTAAACCGACTTTTCAAAAAAACTTGATGTACGGTACAGAAATAGAGTATTATAATATTGACGGTAATCTCACAAAAAGTTTGATTCGTAAAGCGGCCGAAAATGGAATGTATCAAAGATATGGATACAAAAACGGAAAGGAGCGTGAACGGCGTGTATAAGCCACAGCTTGAAACTTTTATTAAAGTTGCAGATGCGGGCAGCTTTAACAAGGCGGCGGAAAATTCTTACATAACTCCCACAGCGGTTATAAAACAAATAAATCTTTTTGAAGATGAAATCGGCGTTAAATTGTTTAATCGCAATCATAGGGGGCTTTCGCTGACAGCCGCAGGACAGTCACTCTATAAGGACGCAAAATACATTATTGAATACAGCAAAGACGCCGTTCAGCGTGCTAAAAATGTCACAATTGAGGAAAGCTGTATTGTGCGGATAGGTACATCTCCTATGACGCCGGCACAGCTTTTGACGAACCTTTGGCCCCGTATACATAAGTATTGTTCGGACATCAGCTTTCAGCTTGTACCGTTTGAGAATACTCCGGAAAACGCCAGGGAAATTCTAAAAAATCTTGGTGATAAAATCGACGTAGTTGCGGGCATTTTTGATGAAACTATGCTGAAACTGCGTGAATGTGCGGGCTTTGAAATCTCAAAGGAGCAAATTTGCTGTGCCGTTTCCATATCTCACCCGCTTGCGGAAAAGGAAAGATTAAAAATCACGGATTTATACGGGGAACATCTAATGATTATGCACAGAGGTTGGAGCCGTTATATGGACGAAATTCGTGACGATTTGACTGCCCACCATCAACAGATTATGCTGGAAACCTTTGACTTTTACAATGTGGAAGCCTTTAACCGATGTGAACGTGAAAAGAAAGTCCTGCCTGTTATCGGCAAGTGGTCGTGTATTCACCCTATGATGAAAGTGATCCCTGTAGAATGGGACTATTCGATTCCGTTTGGTATTCTGTATCCGCCTGTTCCGTCACCTATGCTGACACGCTTTTTAGATGCGGTACGTCAGGTTACGGATAAATTATAATCGGTTATAACCTTTGGGGAACATTCCCGATGGCTATATTTTCACAGCTTGAGTTATTTGAAAAGCAAAAAAATAAAAAATACTTGCATTAATTCGGCTTATGTGTTATAATTCATAGCGCAGTACACACGTCGGCGTTTTTGTTAGGTGTATCGCAGGATATGTTTTGATTGTGCGCCGACGGAGGAAAAACCTAAGGAGGATATTTAAAATGGCATCAGTAGTATCAATGAAACAGCTTTTGGAGGCAGGTGTTCATTTCGGACATCTTACAAAAAGATGGAACCCGAAAATGGCTCCGTATATTTTTACCGAAAGAAACGGTATATATATTATTGACCTTCAAAAAACAGTAAAAAAACTGGAAGAGGCTTACAGCTTTGTTCGTGAGCTTTCTGCGGAGGGTAAGTCAATACTCTTTGTCGGAACCAAAAAGCAGGCTCAGGATTCGGTTAAGGAAGAGGCTCTTCGTGCAGGCGCTTATTATGTAAACGCAAGATGGCTCGGCGGTATGCTGACAAACTTTACAACTATTCGCCGCAGAATAGAAAGACTTAAACAGCTCCGCACAATGGAAACGGACGGAACATTCGATCTTCTTCCCAAAAAAGAGGTTATCAAGCTCAATCTTGAAATAGAGAAGCTCGAAAAATTCCTTGGCGGCATTAAGGATATGAAAGAAATTCCGGGCGCATTATTTATAGTAGATCCGCGCAAAGAGAGAATTGCCGTTGCCGAAGCTAAAAAGCTCGGTATACCGATTGTTGCAATAGTGGATACAAACTGCGATCCCGATGAGATCGATTATGTAATTCCCGGCAATGACGACGCTATCCGTGCCGTAAAGCTCATTTCGAGTGCGATAGCAAACGCTGTTATTGAGGGTAACGAAGGTAAAATGGGAGCGGCAGCCGAGGAAGAAACCGAGACTGAAGCTGAGGAATAACTTAACATAACAGAATACCCGCAAAATAATTTGCGGGTATAATTTTTGAATATGGAGGTAATTAAAAATGGCTTTTACAGCTAAAGATGTTATGGCATTGAGAGAAAGAACAGGCTGCGGTATGATGGACTGCAAAAAGGCTCTTACTCAAACCGATGGTGATATGGATAAGGCAATTGATGTTCTGAGAGAACAGGGTCTTGCAAAGGCTGCAAAAAAAGCGTCGAGAATTGCTGCCGAGGGCGTGGCTTATGCCTGCACAAATGATGATAATACGGTAGGAGTTGCCCTTGAGGTAAATGCGGAAACGGATTTTGTTGCAAAAAATGCTGATTTCCAAGCATTCGTAAAGACGGTTGCCGAAACCGTTATGAACGAAAATCCTTCAGATGTTGACGAGCTTCTTACCAAGACTGCCGTAGGCACTGATATGACGGTTGCAGACCTTCTTCGTGAAAAGATTCAAACCATAGGCGAGAACATTATTATCCGCCGCTTTAAACGTTATGAGGGAAATGTTGCAACATATATTCATGCAGGCGGAAAAATTGCCGTAATGGTAAAATTTGATACAGATGTTGCTGATAAGGACGGATTCAAAGTATATGCAAAGGATATTGCAATGCAGGTTGCTGCCGCAGCTCCGTCTTACCTCAACAAGGAGCAGGTTCCCGCAGAAACGATAGAACACGAAAAGAAGATTATGACCGAGCAGGTTGTCAATGACGGTAAACCCGCAGCTATTGCCGAAAAAATCGTTATGGGTAAAATCGGTAAATACTATGAGGAAAACTGCCTTGTTAATCAGGTATTTGTAAAAGACAACAAGATGAAAGTTGACGGATATACGGCTCAGACGGCAAAAGCTCTTGGCGGTTATATTAATATTGTTGATTATGTACGTTTTGAAAAGGGAGAGGGTCTTGAAAAACGTAATGACGACTTTGCTGCAGAGGTCGCAAATATGGTTAAGTAATTTAACTCAATATTGTTTTGTTAATATCTTTATTTTGACTTATGCTCGATTTTAAATGTTTTTGGCAGATAGAAAAATGAATCAATTATAAATATAAGCGACAGCATAATTTGCTGCCGCTTGTATTTTCGTATTAAAAAAGCACTTGATTAAGGGCATTGCCTTTTCAAGTGCTTTTTATATTGTTGTCTATATGGTTTTTAAGGCATTTAACGCGGTGATATTTTCTTAAGCTCGTCAAATTCCTCTTGCAGACCAAAGAAAAATTTTCTCTGCATTTCGTTGGAAATTACGTTTACGGGTTTTAGCTGTCCCACAGAATATCCTTTCATAAGCATTAAATCACGGTAGAGAAGATATGTTTCCGGCTGCAGGAACAGAACTTCTGTCGGTTTGCATAATCCTTTCTTTACCTTATCGCCCATTGACGGATTCGCCTTTGCGAGATTTGCTTCAAGCGAGTCCCGCAGTGCTTCTTTGGTCAAACTCTCCGGAATTTTTGCAATTTCCATAAGATATACATAACGTGTATTGTCCGTATCGGGATAAATCGAGCAGTCGATTAAGTCAAATCCGCATTCGTCCGCAGTATCTTCAGCCGCACGGCGCAGAGCGATTTCCGTTGTTTTTTCACCCATAAGACTTACTGTTTTATCCGTGCGGTACTGATATTCTATTGTGGGAGTGTTGTTATATTTTCCAGTAATGAGGAATACGTCTTTCATTCTGTATCGGTAGAAACCGGACAAATTTGTAATAACAAGCTCATATTTTTTGCCAACCTCCAGTTCGTCAAGGAGCTTAATATTGTTAAGGTCGGGCTCGTCATCCGTTATTTCAATAAATTCGTAGAAATTTGATTCCGGTATAATCACGGAATTGAAGTTGTCAAATTCAAACGCCTCCGAGAAAATACCCTCAGAAGGGGCTACACCCCTGGAAAAAATTGATACTGTCGGACCTGTGTAACGCTCACGGCATTTTTTCCAGTATTCTTTAAATGTGCCTGTCACCGCACCGTTAAAGTATTGCATATTCGGCCATACCTTAGGTATGAACGGCTCGTCAAAGCCCTGTTCAAATATAGCTCGAAGCTCTTTTGCGCGTTCCGGCATCGGCTTGACTTTTGCTTCCATTATTTCACGCAGTCCGTCGGCTAAATCAATAGACGAATCAATCGTGCCTTTTCTAATATCTTCAACTAACAGCTCCCAGTTATCCTCAATATAGCGCAGCACTTCAAGTGCAAAGCTGCAGAATGAAAATGTTACGGCCTCCGTATCAGGGTCAACAAGAGCGAATCTTGCGTGCAGATGACGTGTGTTTGTACCGGGAGATGCAAAATTAGCCTCTTTCGGGGAGGTATTTACCTTTTCCCAGTAAGGAACGGAAGCAAGCACCGCCGTATCCGAGAACGCCGCATACGGCAAACCGTCCGGTTGAATATTAAGATTTTCGTTCGGCTGTATAACGGACATACGTCTTCCTTTTCCCAAGTTAGGCTTTGCTTCAGCCATAACAGCCATTTCGTATCCCGACACATAGCTCATAAACAAATTGCGGCTTACAGTCGTCATCGGGACTTTTTTCGGTATACCTACGGTTCCCGAAGATTTATTGTAAAGCGCCAACTCGTAACTCGTGATAAGATTGCGTTCGCCCTTTTGGCTCATACGCTCAATGTATGGTACGTAAGTATCGTAAGTGGAAAGAGGTACGTTTTTACGGTATGAATCTATGGAATCAATCTCCGCAAAATTGTATTTTTTCCCGTATTCCGTATCCTTGTTGTCCTCTAAAATTTTCTTTAGAAATTCCCTTTGTGTACGCATTGGGTCTTTCGTAATTCTTTCGAGTTTTTCCCTAATCGGTTTTCCTGCCTTCATACCCGATTGAATAGATGCTTTTGTTATTTCGCTCATTTTCTATCTCCTTTTCTTATTTCTTTTATTGGCGGCTGTGGCTTTAAAAACATAAAATCAGAAATATTGTTTTGCGCGGCTGATTTAATATATATTAAAATATCATATTTATATGGGAAAATCAATGATTTTTTACGGCAGTTATACTCCGTGTACAATACATTCGTATTGCCGTATTCGGTTTGCAGGCAGTGTTGTTTTTTTGATATAAGCGTGATATTATTATTTTACAGAAACGAACTTACGGCTTAGATAAAGGCGAAAAATACGGTGTTGGGCAAAAATATTTTTTGTCGAAGGTCAAAAAGATAATTTAATATACGTTTGAATTACAGCAAAAATAATATACAATACTGCAAAGAGGTGTTTATTATGAAGATTACGTCAAGATTCACCGTGGCGGTTCATACTCTGCTTGCGATTTATGTTCTCGGAAAGGATTATAAAATGACGTCGGATTTTATTGCATCGAGCGTTAACGTAAATCCTGTTGTGATACGGCGCACGCTTTCGAGTTTAAAGGCGGCGGGAATAATAGACGTTAAAGCCGGAAGCGGCGGCGCTATGCCCGTAAAGAATGCGGACGATATTACTCTTTACGAAATTTATACGGCGGTTGACTGCGTGGAGGGCAGCCTGTTTAATTTTCACGAAAATCCGAACCCAAAATGTCCGGTCGGAAAAAATATACACGCGGTGCTTGACTCGCACCTTGCAGACGCTCAGGCGGCACTGGAAAATAAGTTAAAAAGTGTGACGCTTTCCGATTTAATGAAGCAGTTAAACATATTGATATAAAAATATTTATAAATTTTTGCTGTAACCATTGACATTACAACAAAAATATGCTAATATATTGTTGTAATTAAAAGGGTTACAACAATACGATTATTTTTGGAGGTGCTTTTTATGAAAAATTACAGTAAAGTAAATGTAAGCGGCACGGACAGAGTGGAGCTGCACGACACGCTCGGACTTACCGGTGCAGAGGTCAGTGTGAATTTTATGCCTGCGGGAGCGGGAGTTCCGTTTGTTCATGCACATAAGCAGAATGAGGAAATTTATATAATCCTTGAGGGCAGGGGATATATGGAGATTGACGGGGAGAAAGTTGCTCTTGCGGCAAATGATTTCCTGCGTGTATCGCCGGAAGCAAAAAGACAGCTTTTTGCTGATGACGATTCCCCGATTAAATACCTGTGCGTACAGGTCAAAGCCGGCTCAATTGAGGAGTATACCGCAAATGACGCGGTTATGGCGTAATAATTATACAAGACCGAAATTCGGTAAGGTAAGATACGTTGTTATTCACTGTTCCGATTGAGGAATATTTTGGGTTAGTCATAATAAAAGATAATGCTTAAAGCAGCACGGTCAATCAATCGAACCGTGCTGCTTTTTGAATATATTTAAAATGTATTATAAAAAGAAAGGACTATATGAACATTTCAAAAGGAAAAATAAAATCTGCAAAAATGTCATAACACACGAATCGGAGGGGGTGATAAATCGACAATTAAAAAAATAACCGCATAAACGCTGAAACAGCATTTATGCGGACTTTACGGAGGACAAGGGATTTGAACCCTCGCGCCGGTTTCCCGACCTACTCCCTTAGCAGGGGAGCCTCTTCACCACTTGAGTAATCCTCCAAATAGCAAAACATAATTTAATAATATTCTAAATTTAAAAAACAGAGTTTTTATGGCGGAGAGGATGGGATTCGAACCCATGTGTCCTTACGGACAAACGGTTTTCAAGACCGCCTCGTTATGACCGCTTCGATACCTCTCCGTATATATTCAGACAATGCAAAAGCACTGTCGTCTTGCAACGTATATTATAATATCACACCGATTTGAATTTGTCAACTGTTTTTTTATATAATTTTATAAAATAAAAGTTAAGGGCTCCGGCGCAGTTAAGGGCGCTGCCCTTAAAACCCGCCAAAGGCTCCGCCTTTGGAATCCGCAAGCCTTTGAAAAGGCTTGACCGAAACTTTTGACTATGGGTACATAAACTTATTGCGCGCGAACGTAGTTTTGGTTTGCAGTAAGAGCGAACGGAGTGAGCGATAACGCGAATCGCCTGCGCCGGCTCGGCGCCGCCAAAGGCTCCGCCTTTGGAATCCGCAAGCCTTTGAAAAGGCTTGAGCGAAACTTTTAATTATGGATATATAAACTAACGCCGCGCGATGGCACTTTTTGTTTGCAGTAAGAGCGAGCGGAGCGAGCGACAACGCGAATTGAGAGCGCAGGCACTGCGCCGAAACTTTTAACTATGGTACATAAACTTATTGCGCGCGAACGTAGTTTTGGCTTGCAGTAAGAGCGAACGGAGTGAGCGATAACGCGAATCGCCCGCGCAGGCACTGCGCCGCGAATTGCCGGTGCCGGCTCGGCACCGCGCGAACGTAGTTTTGGCTTGCAGTAAGAGCGAGCGGAGCGAGCGATAACGCGAATCGACAGTGCGGGCACCGCACCGCGTGTTGCCTGCGCCGGCTCGGCGCCGCCGGGTTTTACATAATGCTTGAAATTAGTGGAACTGTCAATTATAATTATATTTAGTACAGTTGTCTTTTTTGGTTTAATGAAAAAACCGTCTGTATTAAATGTTACAATTGCGGTTGTATCACATATACATATTTAGGTATCTGCTATCTTATTCGGCTGTATGAAAGTTGCTTAAATTTTCGTTGATACTTATGTGTATTATAAATACTAATTTAAAGTGGTGAAAATATTATGATGAAAAATTTCGTGGAGTTTGAAAATGTATATAAGCGATATAAAATGGGGGAGGTTACTATAACCGCTGCGGACGGCGTGACTTTTTCCGTAAATGAGGGCGAATTTGCCGTTGTTGTCGGTTTGAGCGGAGCCGGCAAAACTACGGTTTTGAATATCCTTGGAGGAATAGACAGCTGCGACGAGGGGCGTATAATGGTCGGGGGAAAGGATATAAGTCATCTTAATAAACACGACTTGGCTTCATACCGCCGTTACGATATTGGCTTTGTGTTTCAATTTTACAACTTGATTCCAAACCTTACGGCTAAAGAAAATGTGGAACTTGCAACTCAAATATGCCGTGAATCGCTCGACGCCGATACCGTTCTTGACAGTGTGGGACTTTCGGAAAGAAAAAATAACTTTCCCTCTCAGCTTTCCGGAGGTGAACAGCAAAGAGTATCAATTGCAAGAGCACTCGCCAAAAAGCCGAAATTGCTGTTGTGTGATGAACCTACCGGCGCACTTGATTACAATACGGGCAAAACCATATTAAAGCTGCTGCAAACAAAATGCAAAGAGGACGGAATGACGGTAATATTGATAACGCACAACTCTGCAATTACTCCTATGGCAAACAGGGTAATAAATATGCGCAGCGGAAAAGTAATAAGCAATGTGGTTAATCCAAATCCGATTCCGATAGAAGAAATTGAATGGTAATCGTACTGCCTATGTTTAGATTATGCAAGCAATAAGTCTTTGTTCCTTGTTTAATGTTTCGATTTTTTATCTAACGTGTAATAAGTTTCTGTACATATATAATCTTAGACGGCAAGAGTATGCCTTAAGTCTCATATTGTTACCATATATTATGTCGGTTTCAATATGAGTCTTTTCTTTTGCCGCTTTATTTTAAATCGTGCAACAAGTTTAAAAAAATTTTTTAAAAAAGTTCAAAAAAACTATTGACATTTTATAATTAGGTGCTATAATATAATCAAGATAAGAAAAGAACAACGACAGACCATAACGAGTGGTTGAAGTAAAGCGTAGGTTCTTTTGACTGCAAGAATTTGCGATTTACCTTTTCTGTCTAATCCACGAAGGGAGGCAAGCTCCAATGGGCGATTTGGAACCTGTTATTCAAGATGACCTCGATGCCTTTTGGTGTAAGGTCTTCGGCAAGGATAAAACAGAGTAAAAACGATTTTGTTTGAGTTTAGCTATGGCTGTACTGTACGAATGTGATAGCTCCGGTCGTGTGTAACTTAATATTTCGGTTGTATATACCGTGAGTTTGGAAATGTTTTTGATTTGCATGAAGGTGCTCGACAATAAAAGTCAGCCGGTATTTTTTTAAAATCTTTGTTGCACTTTATCGGCAGAGTGACCTTATAATTTTACAATTTAATATTGATGGTTGTATGTATCCGTTTTTCGGTTCATTTCAGCCTAACCCTAAGACGCAAGGGGGATTGTCCGTATAAAGACGGAAATTTGTGTCATTGTATGGTTGAACAGGATTTTGCTCCGTCGTAGCTTGAATTTTTCTTGTATTCAGGCAATCGTTTTGTTGAGGACGGTTCGTTGTTTAGTGGATTGGTTTTCTTTTTATACTTCTGCGATTGTCTGTATTTGAATGTATATGTTGTTTTTCGTATGGATTCAGGCGATGATTGGATTTGAACTTTAAATTTGTTTATACATATAATTTGTTTTAAATAAGGATTGAGTCCAATGTAATTTTTGCATTACGATTTTCTGATCAACTTGCAATATTAAGATGTTATATCTTGTATTTCTAAAATGGCTGCCGCAATCCCGTTGTTTTAAACGAGGGTTACGGTTACATAGGTACAAAGCGACGGAAGCGGATTGGTCGGGATTTGTGCCTGTGGTATGATAGACTGTTGGTGGGTTAGGTGCATCTTCCTTTAATTGTTATATAATAGACGGTCTATCGTATAATTGGTTTAGGATTTTTTTCATTTTATTCACTTCTGAGTATGCGGAAGCGGCTTCGACACAAATATGTCGGAGCCGCTTCCGTTTATAATTTTAAATTACTTTGAAATAGCTTCTTCTATTGCCTTTGCCAATTGGTCGGGACATGAAGTGCCTTTGAAACCGCATTGTATGTTTTTGCATTTTTTAATTACATCTTCGGCGCGCATACCTTCTGCAAGTGCAGCAACACCTTGTGTGTTTCCCATACAGCCGCCCTCAAATTTAATATTTTTTACTATGCCGTCTTCAAGGTCAAATTGAATGGAACGTGAGCATGTTCCTTTGGTTTTATATGTGTATTTCAATGTTTGTATCCTCCTTTTATTAACAAAGACCGATGCCGTTGCATCGGTCTTTTATATTATCAGTCACTTGTGTAGGGAATGAGTGCCAAATATCTTGCACGCTTAATAGATACTGTAAGCTCACGCTGATGACGTGCGCAAGTACCTGTTACACGGCGAGGAAGGATTTTGGCTCTTTCCGAGATAAAACGGCGAAGTCTTGAAATATCTTTGTAATCAATAACTTCAATTTTATCAACACAAAAAGCGCAAACTTTCTTGCGGCTTTTACGTCCGCCTCTGCGGTTATCTCTTTCAGGTCTGTCTGCCATTGGTTATTTCCTCCTTTACTGGTTTGTCAGAAGGGCAAGTCTTCATCGTTAGGCATATCCACAAAATCACCCGTGTCACCGCTTGAATATGAGGTGTTTGGTTGTGTGGGTTCCTGGCGAGAAGAAGTATGCCGATAGTTGTTAGAATAGTCGTTTGAACCTCCGCTGTACGAATCACGTTTCGGTTCGCAAAATTCAACATTATCTGCCTGAACTTCAAAGGTGTAACGCTTATTGCCGTCACGATCCGTGTACGAACCGGTGCGGATTTGTCCTGTTATACCTATACGCTGTCCCTTTGAAAAATATCTGCAAATAAATTCCGCCGTCTGACGCCACGCGATAATATTTATAAAATCGGCTTGACGTTCTTCACCCTGACGGGAATAAGTACGGTCGACCGCAATCGAAAATCTTGTCATTGCAATATCCGACTGCGTGTGTTTTAACTCCGGATCTGCCGTTAATCTGCCAATTAAAGATACATTATTCATTAAATACTGCCTCCTTAATTATACGATTTCTTTTTTGATGATCATAGAACGGAGAATACCGTCGGTAATCTTTGTGATTCTGTCAAGCTCAGCCGGAAATTCAGCCTCTGACTTAAAGTTAAAAAGAACATAGTACGCATCAGTTTCTTTTTTGATGGGATAAGCAAGTCTTCTTTTACCCCATTCGTCAATGCTTTCAACGGTAGCATGTTTTTCAATAAGCGTCTTGAACTTTTTAACAGTTTCTGCAACAGCTTCTTCACCAAGTTTAAGTGAAATAACGATAACTGCTTCATAGGAATTGATAACTGCCATTTTAATTGCACCTCCTTATGGACTTATGGCTCCCCTTAAAAACGGGAGCAAGGATAGTTATGCAGCGCATAACAATTAACAGTATATCATTGGAATTTTAAAAAGTCAAGAGTACGGTTGTATATTTTGGCGAATTTGGCAAATTATCGTGTAACGTCAAAAAATCTCCCCGAAAATCGGAATTTTATCCTGATTTTCGGGGGGCATATAAATCATTTTAAATGTTTTTGTGATGATTAAAGTTCGGCGGCAATCTGTTTAATGTATTCTTTGAAAGCCGCACCGAGTACGGGATTTTGCAGAGCTATTTCAACGGTTGCCTTTAGTATTCCGAGTTTGTCGCCCATATCGTAGCGTTTTCCGGTAAAGTCAACACCGGTAATTCCGATTGTACGGGCAAGAGTCCTCATTGCGTCTGTAAGCTGTATTTCGCCGCCTGCGCCCGGTTCGGTTTTGTCCAAAATGTCAAAAATATCGGGAGTAAGCACACATCTTCCGAGAATGGAGTACAGCGACAAGACTTCTTCTTTCGTTTTGGGTTTTTCTATCATATCGGTACAATTGTACAAATTGTTTTCAATATGCTCCACTTTAAGAGAGCTGTATTTTGAAATCGAATCTTCCGGTACTGATTTTATACCAACAACAGATTTTCCGTATTTTTCGTATGCTCTTATAAGCTGACCGCAGGCGGGGTCATCTCCGATAATTACATCATCTCCGTAAAGAACGGCAAACGGTTCGTTTCCGACAAAGGATCTTGCACAATTAACGGCGTGACCAAGACCTTTGGTTTCTTTTTGACGTACAAAGTAAATATTTGCCAGTCTTGAAATATTTACGACTTCTTCGTATACGTCTTTTTTGCCGGAAGCAAGAAGTCTTTCCTCCAACTCGGGGCTGCGGTCAAAATGATCCTCAATTATGCCTTTACCTCTGTTTGTTATGATTAGTATGTCGGTAATTCCGGAGTTGACAGCCTCTTCGACAATATATTGTATTGCCGGTTTGTCAACTATTGTAAGCATTTCTTTAGGCATCGACTTTGTTGCCGGCAGAACTCTTGTACCAAGACCTGCTGCAGGAATGACTGCTTTTGTTACTTTCATTTGGTTTGCCTCCATTTTTTTGAATTTTGTATTTTTTTATTTTACATAAACAATGTTGAAAACATCAATATTAAATAACACACAAATATTACCCAAGCAATCGAGGTGTTTACACCTCCGCACACCGCAATGGTGTTTGAAATATCTTCGTTGCTTTTGACCAGCTTTATATGTTTTATCTTTTTGATTGAGTGTTTATAGTAGCTTCTGTTTGCGCTGAACCCGCACCAAAACATTATTACCCACGATATTAAGTTGATAATATATGGAGCCAGCATTAACCATATTTCATAGTCATAGCAATTTTTAAATATCCACGAAAAGTAGTCCTGATAGGTTGCGTAGTTTATTCCGGCATCGACAAGGGATTCGGTTGCCTTGTTCCATAGCTGAATCGCATAAAAGGACGATATATAGCTGTTTGCTATGTTAAGTATAAATGAAAGTATGGTAATAATTGCACCTTTTAGGTACTGTTTTCTGTACAGGAACCACCCGCCGCTGAAGAAAAAAGCCATAAAGTTAAACCGACTTTTTCCTATTGACTTTATTTTCTTGAATATTTGCATATAATAAGGGGTGTTTACCTTTACGAATTTTGACAGTTCGGCACCGGTAACCCCGTTAAAGTCCTCGTCCTCTGACACACCGCCCATAGGGTCAATAAATATTGAAAACGGGCTGACGTTGTTTGCGTCTTTAAATTCGTTCGGAATGTTGCCGTACTGTTCGTCGAAGTTATTATGTTCGGGGTCATTGTACGGATTTCCTGCTAAGGGAATATAGGAGCCGCAATTTTTGCATACGCCGTTATCCTTTTCGTTTTTTGTTCCGCAAAAAGGGCATATAATTACAGCGTCGTCATCGGAACCGTCATTTTCGTTTTTCGGTTCATCTTGGCAGTAAACTTCTTTCCAGCTTTTGTTTTCCTTGTGAAGGTTTGGGTAAATACATTTTCCTTTTTCCTTATAACATTCTCTGTGATAAGGAGCGCCGCATTTTGGGCAGACAACAATATCGTCACCCTGCTGAAATTTTTCGGAGCAGACAGGGCAGTTTTTTCCCAAAAAATCCATAACTCAGCCTCCTTTGAAAGTAATATTGTCGGTTATTTTCATATTATACTATATTTAAAAAAAATTGGCAAGGTAAAATTGCAATGTATTGAAAAATGGAACATAAGTGACTAAATAACACGTCAAAATTTTTCTTTCCACTTTACAAGAGATGATTTTTAAACTATAATTATATAGTTTAATTTATGTCTTTGGTCCGCACCTCAAAGACAGTAAAGACAATTAGTTTCCGTGCGGAGAAACGGTGAAATTTATGATACAATTTGAAGAACTCAGACTGCGGCTTGAGGCGATTGAGCCGGAAATAAAAGAATTGTCGAACGCATTAGGACTTGACAAACTGAAAATGGAAATAGAACAGTTGGAACAAAGAGCTGCACAGCCCGGATTTTGGGACGATGTTGAAAATTCACAAAAAATTTTGAGGAAAACCGGCTCATTAAAAAATAAGGTAAATGCTTACAATGATTTGGTTTCGGCTTATGACGATACGCTTGCCCTTATTGAGCTTGCGAACGAGGAAGAGGATTTGTCACTGCTCGATGAAGCCAAGTCAGAGCTTGAGTCTGTACAAAAAAACCTTGAATCACAGCGGTTACAAACATTGCTTACGGGAGATTACGACTCAAAAAACGCAATTTTAACATTTCACGCCGGTGCAGGAGGCACAGAAGCACAGGACTGGGCAATGATGCTGTACAGAATGTATTGCCATTGGGCTGAATCCCACAGCTTTAACGTAAAGGAAATAGATTATCTTGACGGTGAAGAAGCAGGTCTGAAAAGTGCGGTTCTTCTTATTGAAGGAGAAAATGCCTACGGGTATCTTAAAAGCGAGTCGGGCGTACACCGTCTTGTTCGGGTATCTCCGTTTGATTCTTCGGGCAGACGTCATACATCATTTGCTTCTATCGAGGTAATGCCCGAAATAGATAACACAATTGAGGTTGATATTAATCCGGAAGACATAAAAATGGACGTTTACCGTGCCAGCGGCGCAGGCGGTCAGAAGGTAAACAAGACGTCTTCGGCGGTTCGCCTTACGCATATTCCCACGGGAATTGTCGTATCTTGTCAGGTTGAACGCAGTCAGTACCAGAACCGTGATGTTGCAATGACTATGCTCAAATCCAAACTTCTTGAAATAAAAGAGCGTGAGCATTTGGAAAAGATTGAGGATATTAAGGGTGTTCAGAAAGAAATTGCGTGGGGCGCTCAAATTCGGTCTTATGTGTTTATGCCCTACACTATGGTAAAGGACCACCGTACAAGTTACGAAACAGGTAACATAAATGCCGTTATGGACGGCGACCTTGACGGTTTTATCAATGCTTATCTAAAAGCCGCAAGTCTTAATCAGCTCAATGAAAACTTTTCTGAAGATTAAACGGATTTATACGAGCCTACATATTCTGTATTCGTCAATACACCAAGTGCGACAGTGTGCTTGGTGTATTTTGCTTATAGCGCAGTTAAGGGCTCCGCCCTTAAAAACCCGCCAAAGGCTCGGCGCTTGAATAGTGAGGAGTGATGGATTTTATGCTTCAGATATTTGCAGGAAGAAGCGGCAGTGGAAAAACAGAAGAAATATTTCGGAGAATTTGTGACGATGTAGGTAAAAAGGATATAGTTTTGATTGTACCCGAACAAAGCTCTTTTCAAAGTGAACGCAGAATACTAAATATGCTTGGAACAAAAAAAGCGTCGTTGGTTTCGGTTCTCAGCTTTAAAAGATTGTGCGATAAAGTATCGGAAATATACGGGGGAATTACTGCCAAACGTATTGATGACGGCGACAGGGCAGTGTTTATGTCACTTGCGGTTCAACAGCTATCCGACAAGTTGACACTGTACGGCGTCGGAAACTCTCGAAATGATTTAGTGGAAATTATGCTTAATGCTGTAAAAGAATATAAAATGTGTGCAATAAGCGTGGATACTCTGTTTTCGACCGCTCAAAAAATAAAAAATAAACGCCTAAGACAAAAGCTGGAGGAAAGTGCGGCAATTTATGAGGCTTATTCGGCAATGCTGGGCAGAACCTATTGTGACCCCGACGACGACCTTGTTTACCTTTACAATCTGTTGTGCAAAAATCCGTACTTTAAAGGAAAAACCGTATATATAGATTCATTTAACGGATTTTCGGGACAGGAAAAAAAAATAATAGAATGTATAATAAAACAAGCCGATTATACGGGAATAACTCTCGGTTGTGATAAAATTTCGGTGAGGGATATAAAAAGTTCGATTTTTGCTGAACCAAATAAAACAATGCTTAATTTAAAGGAAATTGCGGAAATGTGCGGCTCGGAAATTGCGGAGGATATTTGGTTTGAAGAACAAAAACGGTTCAAATCATCTGCCGTTGCCGCAATTGAGGAATCCGTGTTCCGCTTTGACGGTGATAAATATACTAACGACGGTTCGGTGGAGCTTTATAAAGCAGAGGACGAATATGACGAAGTACAACAGACAGCACGAGATATATCAAAACTGGTAAGAGATAATGATTATGTTTACCGAGATATAACGGTTATATGCCGCAATATTGATAATTACAAAAATATTATCGAATCCGAATTTCAAAAATTCGATATACCATTTTTTATGTCCAACCCTCAATCGACGGAAAGTAAGCCGTTGATAAAGCTGATAATAGGCGCATTTGAAACGGTACACTCTTCATTTGATACAGAAAAGGTTTTTTCTTTTCTTAAAACGGGACTTACAAAGGTGGACACAGACGAAATTTTTATGCTTGAAAATTACGTTTATATGTGGGACATTCGAGGAAAAGCGTGGAAACAGCCGTTTACGCTGAATCCCGACGGAAATACGGACAGGGAAAACAACGAGGAACTTTTAAAACTGGAAGATATTAGAAAGCGTGCCGTGGAACCTCTTGAATTATTCGGTGAGGAAATAAAAAAAGCGGAGAACGGAGGAGAAATATCAAGAGCTGTTTTTATGCTTTTGAGCAGAATGGATACCGCAGGTAAAATAAAAAAACTTGTGGGATATTTTGATAAGCTCGGAGAGATAAAAGCAAAAGAGGAACAGGCAAGGATATGGGACTTAACGATTAATATTCTTGATAAGATGTACAATATATTGTCAAACGTACATATTGACAGCAAACAGTATTTTGAACTCTTACTTCTTATGATACGCAAAAGTCCCGTTTCGGATATTCCGCAAACGCTCGATTCGGTTACAGTAGGAACAGCCGGAAATATACGCAGTGACAATCCCCGTGCGGTATTTGTTTTGGGTGCTGTCGAAAACTCTTTTCCGGCTGTTCCGGAGGTATCGGGCATATTTGGCGACAGCGAACGTGAACAGCTTATCAATGCCGATTTACCGCTTTATGATACATTGTATTCGTCGTCGCTAAAGGAAAAATATATTGCGTATTCGGCGCTTTGCGCACCAAAGGAAAGACTGTTTGTGAGCTTTTGCAAATCGAACGTCAGCGGTGAACAATGTGAGCCGAGCGTTATTGTTCGTGAACTATGTGCAATGTTTGACAATATAAATATAAGAACAAAACGGGAATTGCAAAATGAAGATATATTTTTTACTCCGCGTCAATCATTTGAAATATGCGCTTCCGAGTGGAACGACAATACATTGCTGTCGGAGTCTTTGAAGAATTACTTTATATCCGACAGCGAATATCGTTCCCGTACCGCCGCAATAGAAAGAGCGGTTCTTGACGTACCGTTTTCCATAAAAAATCCTGTAATCCCTAAAAGGCTTTTCGGAGAAAAACCCGTTTTGTCGGCATCTCAAATTGAATTATATTATCTTTGTCCGTTTGCTTATTTTTGTAAATACGGTCTTTCCGCTATGCCGAGCAAAAAAGCGTCTATGACTTCAAGCCTTTACGGAAGTGCGGTACATTTTATACTTGAAAAAATTCTTTCGGAAACAGACTTTGATGAATTTAAGGCTTACAGTACGAAAGAGCTTGATGAGCTTGTTGAAAAGTATCTTGCCGAATATATAAAATGTATAGGCGGCGATGAAAAACGTACAAAAAGGTTTGTTTCACAGTGCAGAAGTATGAAAAAAAATATTGTTATTGTAATTGAGCGTCTTGTTGAAGAATTTAAAAACAGCAGTTTTCGACCAAGTGATTTTGAGCTTTCGATAGGAGGCGGTGACGGCGGTATTTTGCCTTACGAGCTTGAAATGCCGGACGGGAATAGAGTTTCAGTTGTAGGAAAAATTGACAGGGTGGATACTTATGTCAAAGATAACCAAAAATATATACGAGTTGTCGATTACAAAACAGGCAACAAAAAATTCAGACTATCCGATATTTTGTACGGACTAAATATGCAGATGCTTTTATATCTTTCGGCAATTCAAAAAAACGGAACAGAAAGGTATTCCGAAAACAAAGAACGGACTATTGTGCCCGCAGGTGTTTTGTATATGCCGTCAACTCCGGCGTCCGAGGCGGCACTTTACAATTCGGGTGAACAGCGTAAAAATTTGATAAATGACAGAAGTAAATCGTTTAAAATGAACGGAATAATAATAGACGATTCGGAAATTATTTTGGCAATGGAAAATGGGGCAAAGGGTATATATATACCTGCCGCCTTGAAAAAGGACGGGAGTTTCTCGGCAGCGTCAAGTCTTGCGTCACTTGAAGATTTTGGTAAAATTTTCCATTCGATAGATAAAAAAATTATAAATATGGCATATAGCGTTTTAAACGGCAATATTGAAAGAAAGCCCTCAAAAGGCAGCGTTGATGCGTGTGAATACTGCGATTACAAAACTGTCTGCGGTTATGAAGAAGGAAAGCCGAACCGAAATGTTGTAAACATAAAGACAAATGAGGCTCTTGAAAGTTTAAGAAGGGAGGATAATAATGAGTAAAATGGAATTTACGCCTGCCCAACAGGACGCAATTGACGCCGCAGGCGGTTCTGTCATAGTGTCGGCGGCTGCCGGTTCGGGAAAAACAAGGGTACTGGTACAGCGTGTAATAAAGCGTCTTACGGACGCCGAAAGTCCCATAAGTGCCGACAGACTTTTGATTGTTACATTCACGAAAGCCGCAGCAGCGGAAATGAGGCTGAGAATATCCTCTGAAATAGACGATATGCTGAGAAAAGAGCCTAACAACGAGGTTCTCAGACGGCAGCAGCTTTTGCTTCCGAGTGCGGATATATGTACCGTCCACAGCTTTTGCGGAAAAATTTTAAGAGAAAATTTTTATATGCTGGATTTGAACCGTGACTTTAGAATAGGAACAGAAAACGAATTGTTCGTAATAAAGCATAGGACAATGGCGGACATTATTGAAGAAAAATATGCTTCGGGCGATGAACGCTTTAAGTTGCTTAGTGAATTGCTTTCGGGTGCTAAATCGGACGTTGAACTTGAACGTTCACTGATGACCCTTTATGATGGTACTATTGCTCACCCTTTTCCGTCGGAATGGCTTGAACAGGCTTCCGAAAACTATGACCCGAATATTCCCATAAATAAAACACGCTTTGCGGTTTATGCACTTGATATTCTTAAATCTGTAATAAATCTTATTGAACATCTTTTGCGCCGTGCCGATGACGTTATATGTTCAAACACAGCGTTTCAGGGAGGAAAAGCGTCCTCTGCCGACACAAAATATTATTATATTCTTGGTTTTACGGACAGGCTGAAAAAAGCGTTGGAAAGTATGCAATGGAATGAAATTTCAAATGTTGTTATGTCATATTCAAAAATTACTTACCGCAAACCGACAGGTAAAAAATTGACAGTCGGGGACGGGGAACACAGAATAGTAAAAGGCTGTTTTGACGCTGTTGATACGGCGGTTTCCGAAAAGCTGATTCCGATATTCGGCATTGACGAACAGGCATATAAAGAGGATACAGAGCAGTTATATCCTGTTGTGTGCTGTATGTGTGAACTTCTGGCGGAATTTGACAATCGTTACCTTGAGGCGAAAAAGGAAAGGGGCATACTCGACTTTTCCGACCTTGAACATCTTATGATAAAACTCCTTTATGACACGGACGAAAAAGGACATAAGCCAAGCGCATTTGCGTCTGAACTGTCACATCGTTATGACGAGGTTATGGTTGACGAATATCAGGATACAAATGAAATTCAAGAGAAAATATTCAGAGCGGTTTCAAATAACGGTAAAAACCTATTTGTGGTAGGTGACGTAAAGCAAAGTATTTACAGATTTCGTGAGGCTGAGCCGAGAATATTTATAAACCGCCGAAACAATTCGGAGCTTTTTGACAGAAATTCCCCTGTTTTTCCTGCAAAGATTATCCTTGATAAAAATTTCCGCAGTCGAGAAGGAATAATTGACAGTGTTAATTTTGTTTTTGACTGTCTTATGTCCAAAGAAGTGGGGGATATTGATTACAACGATGAGGAGCGTCTTAAAGTCGGTGCTTCCTATCCTGAAAAGGACGAACCTGAAACGGAAATACATATAATTGAAAAACCCGCAGGCGATGGTACAGATGAGTTGGACGAAAAAAATGCGGATATTTCCGTATATGAACGAGAGGCTTATTACATAGCCCGTTTAATATCCGATAAAATAAGTGCAGGAGAAACCGTTACGGAAAATAATGAACTGCGTCCAGTAAGATACAGCGACTTTTGTATACTTATGAGAAACCTGTCAAGCCACGCACACATTTACTGCAATATTTTGAACAGGTGCGGAATACCGGCATATACGGACAAGCCGTACAGTCTTTTTGAATGTTACGAGGTAAATATTGCATTGTCATTTCTTAAAATAGTTGACAATCCGCTCAGGGATATTCCTATGCTTGCCGTATTGATAAGTCCTGTTGCGGGATTCACGCCGGACGATATTGCAATGCTTAAAATTGATTCCGAGGGTAAATATCTGTACGGAAAAATCGTCTTTTATGCACAAAAAAAAGACGGCGACCCTGCTCTTAAATCGAAATGTTCGGATTTCACGGAAACAATAACATATTACCGCAATATGTCGTTAACTCTTTCGACAGACGGAATACTTGATTTGTTTTTTGAAAAGACAGGATATATCCCCATTATAAGTGCTATGAGCAACGGTGATATAAGGGTACAGAACATTCACAAGCTGATGAATTTTGTTCGGGATTACGAAAGAGGTACGGGCGGAGGTCTTACGGGATTTATACGTCATATTACATATCTTGAAGAAAACGGTACGGAAATAAGTGCGGGAGATACTGCCCCCGAAAATTCGGTAAAGATTATGACCGTACACCATTCAAAGGGGTTGGAATTTCCGATATGTATTCTTGCGGCATTAAGCTCCAAGGGTGACGGGCGTGTACCTGCGGTTCCGTGCCATACGGAGCTGGGTTTTGGGTTCAATTCGATAGACAGCGAAAATATGCTTAAATTCAGCACTCTTCAAAGAAACATAATTAAGATTCAGCTTCAAAGGGAGAGCAAAAGCGAAGAAATGCGTGTTCTTTATGTTGCCCTTACCCGTGCAAAGGAAAAGCTGATACCCGTTATTTCCGTTACTTCAAAATCAAAGGACGGATATGCGAAAACTCTTGAAAAAACAGCTTCCCTTGTAAATGTTGAGGACGGTAAAATTTTACCGTATTGTGTTGACGGTGCATCGGACTTTGCACAATGGCTTCTTATGTGTGCTTTTGTTCACCCGAAAATAAAGACCCTGCGGGAAGATGCAGGCATAGAAGATATTAGAACTATACCTACAAAAGCAAACTGGAGCCTTGTTCACGAGTTTGCCGATATTTACGAACCGGAGGACTTAGAAGTTAAAACGGACGAAGATTTAATTATTGAGCCGAGTGAAGAGCTTATCGAATTTTTTAAAAAGAGATTTTCATATTTTTATAAATATTCCGACAGAATATCGGTTCCCGCCAAAATATCCGCATCATCTCTTGCACATAATGATTTACGGCTTTATCACATTGCCGAAACACGTCCGGCGTTTATGCAGGAATATAATATGACGGCAACAGAGAGAGGAACTGCAATACATAATTTTTTTCAGTATGCGGATTTTGAAAAATTTACCAAAAATCTTGAGAGTGAAAAGCAAAGACTTATAAATGAAGGATTTATGACCGAACAGCAATGTTCCTCGCTGAATGATAATGATATATATATGTTTGCCGACAGCGGAATATACAGTGATATTATCAACTCGGACAAAGTATTGAGGGAGTATAGGTTTACCGTAAATATTCCTGCAAATACAGCCGATGAAAACAGTAAATGTACGGAGGACATAATATTGCAGGGAGCAATAGACTGTCTTGTATTTATGAACGACGGTATAATTATACTTGATTATAAAAGCGACAAGGTAAAGGATATTTCCGAGCTTTTGGAGCGTTATTCAAAGCAACTGATGTTGTACAAAAAAGCGGCGGAGCAGTTGTTTGAGCTTCCCGTAAAAAAATGCGTAATATATTCTTTTCATTGCGGCAAGGAAATAGATGTACCGGTATAAAAGTTGCGCCTTATACATACTATTAAGTAATTGACGGTGAAAACGTATAATTATTTGTTTAATTCACTTGAAATTATTGTAACTGATATGGTATGAGAGGTGGTAAGGTGGACTTTATGTCAGCCGCCGCGCTTGGTGCGGCGCTTGCGATGGATGCGGCGGCGGTTTCGGTATCGTGCGGTGCCGGATGCAAGTACAAAAGGTTAAAGGTATGCACTGTTACAGCGGCGTTCTTTGGATTTTTCCAGTTAATTATGCCTATACTCGGCTGGAGCATAGGCAAGGTAGGCAGTGGTGTATTTGGTGCGGTAGACCACATAATAGCGTTTATAATACTTTTGATATTGGGCGCGAAAATGCTTTTTGACGCAAGGGACAAAAATGATATTTATGAATGTGACAGTTTATACGGTATAAAAGAGCTTTTTTTACTTGCGGTTGCAACGAGTATAGATGCTTTGGCTTCGGGCATAGTGATTCCGGTATCGGTAGGTGCAGATACGCCTGCTGAAATGGCGATAACTGTTACAATGATAGGTTTAATAACATTTGCGCTTTCGTTTTTGGGATTTTTTACAGGCAGTGCGTTCAGTAAATTAAAACCGAAATATGCCCGAATTTTTGGGGGTCTTGTTCTTATACTTATAGGAATGAAAACGCTTATATCCGGCTAAATCAAAATGTTTGGCTCGGCGCCGAGCCTGCGCTGTCAATTCGCGGCGCCGAGCCGGCGCGGGCGATTCGCGAAGTCGTTCGCTCCGCTCACTCGTACTGAAAACCATAGGTACATTCGCGCGGCGTTAGTTATTTTAACCATAATTAAAAGTTTCGGTCAAGGCGCAGTGCCTGCGCCCTCAATTCGCGTTATCGCTCACTCCGTTCGCTCTTACTGCAAACGATGAGTACGTTCGCGCGGCGTTAGTTATTTTAACCATAATTAAAAGTTTCGGTCAAGCCTTTTCAAAGGCTTGCGGATTCCAAAGG